>JAGOQT010000055.1 GCA_018007255.1 Phycisphaerae bacterium
CCCGCATCTCATCCAGCTTGTAGACCTTGCCCAAGGCGTACTGGATCCAGACCGGCTGGGCTGCGCCCGCAGCAGACTGCCACATGTCCACGGCCGCGTTCGAGTGCCCGTCCTGCGGATCCAGGCCGGACCCGTTCACCGTGTTCTCGGGACCATACCCCGGCTGAACACTCGAGGCCGTGGCCGTGACACCCGCTACGGGATAGGAGCGTCGCTCCACGGTAAAGCTCCACACAGGTCCCTTGGTCACCACGGGGGGAACCGCCCCGCTGACCTCGTCCACACGCCAGTAGTAGGTCTGACCCAGGTCCAGCAGGCCCTTGGTGTCGAAGTGGTTGGCGTCCTGGTTCTCTCTGACCAGGACACCCAGGGGATCGGCTCGGCCGGCGTTGGCCACAGACTCCAGGACGGTGCCCAGGTACACGTCGTGGGTCCGGGCATCCGCCCCGGGCACCCAGGTTAGTGCAGTGCCCCGCTCCACCTCCACCGCCTCGTGGGCGGGACTGGGGTTGCGGGGCAGGGCAGCGGTGAGGTCGGAGAGCCTCAGCTCGAAGTTGTCCACCCTGCCGCCAGCCTGGAAGGACTTGGTGAAGCCCGCATGGGTGATCGCAGGGTTGGCGGCGAAGACCACAGGCCCCCGGATGCTCTGGCCGTTCCGCACCCACTCCACGGTCCACCGACCCTGGGTGGTGTCCAAGATCACGGTGAGTCGGACCATGCCCGTGTCCTTGCTCGGGTGGCTCAGGACATTCGCCATGCCGGGGCCCTGGAAGGTCTGTATCTCGTCATTCTCCGTCCTGTTTCGATCGATTCGGTGCAGGACCCAGGCGACCCCGGAGTCCCACCAGGCCACCCCGTCGGTCGAATCCGAGTTGCTGAACCCAAGGGCAAACCACTGGGTGAGGTCGGTCCCTGCCCCACCCACCATCGAAGGGTCCACATCCAGGGACAGGAGATAGACCTGGCCTGCGTCCGGGGTGAACGGGAGCAGCGCCTGGTAGGTGTAGCCGGACGGCCCCGTGGTCGTGCTCACCGAGCCGTCCGCACCGAACACAGGCGACGCGGCCCAGGTCTGCGACCCCGGCCGCACATCGGGTATGGCCCCGTTGAGGGGTCCGCTCCCGTCGAAGTCGTCGGAGTAGATCACCCCGCCCGCGGCCCCGCACGCGGACGACCAGACCCAACAGGCCTGGACCACTAGGAAGACCGCCACTGCCCGTCTGGTTCTGCTGGTCAACATGGTGCTCCTCCTTCGTATGTGTGTTGACAGTACTTTATGTATATCAGGCCCGCCCTCTGCATGCAAGAGGGTTCTCGCCGGATCCTGTGCGCAACACCTCGTCGGACATGGAGATGGGCGCAGGGGCGGGCTAAAGACCCGCGAAGGAACAAGCCAGGCGGTTACCATCTCCTCTTGGGGCCCTCTTGGGCCGCTCCTCAATCCCGAAATCCCCGACGTAGAAGGGCACTACGCCTCCGGTTTCGCTCCATCCTCGCGTCCCCATCTGACCCCAATCTGAGCGGCAAACCTCCACTTTGTTCCTTCACGGGTCCTGAGGTACAATCCGCCGTGGAGACTCGGCTGCGGAGCGCGGCAGAGTCCACTCGGCCCTATTCGTGGAAAGGAGTTGCCCATGTTCCAAGGCCTGAACCCCCCTCCCCCATCCGTCGCGGCCCTGGCCCTGTTCCTCCTGTTCGGGCCGGTCGGCTCTGCGGGGCAGGCCGCGCGCCCGGTCGCCGTGATCGATGCCGCGAAGACGGGCGAGCCGATCGATCCCCTCTTCTACGGCAAGTTCACCGAGCTGCTCGGCAACATGTTCGAGAAGGGGGTGTGGGCGGAGATGATCAGCGACCGGAAGTTCTTCTATCCGGTCCGCTCGGACAGGGAGCTCCGCCCCCGGAACACCAAGCGGGGATTCAACCGCTGGTGGCCGGTCGGTCCGGACCACGCCATCGCCATGGACACGAGAGACGCCTATGTCGGCGAGCACAGCCCCCACATCTCCCTCGAACCCGGCTCCTCGCGAGGGGTCATCCAACGCGGCATCCCGATCCGGAGAGGCAAGGACTACACCGGGCGAGTGGTCCTGGCCGGGGACCCGGGCGCAACGGTCCAGGTCAGCCTGATTTGGGGGACCCAGGCCACCGAACGTCAGACCGTCACCCTCCCGCACGTGACGGATCGGTACCAGATGTTCCCGCTTCGGTTCACGGCTGACGCGGACACGGACAACGCGGAGTTCGAGATCGCCGGGACCGGGACGGGGTGGTTCCGGATCGGCGTGGTCTCCCTGATGCCTGCGGACCACCTCCACGGGTTCCGCAGGGACATCGTCGAACACCTGAGGGTGATCGACCACGGGACGATCTACCGCTGGCCGGGCGGAAACATGCTGGCCATGTACGACTGGCGGGACGGGATCGGCGACATCGACCGGCGCAGGCCCTACTACGACCTCGCCTGGAACACGGTCGAGTACAACGACGTGGGCACGGACGAGTTCATCCTGCTCTGCCGCCTGCTCGGGCTGGAGCCGTTCCTGGTCGCCAACATCGGGCTGCACGACGAGTACTCCGCCGCGGCCTGGGTGGAGTACTGCAACGGGGCCCCGAACACATTCTACGGGAGCCTCCGCGCGGCGAACGGCCACCGGGAGCCGTACGGGGTCCGGTTCTGGGGCATTGGGAACGAGATGTACGGCCAGTGGCAGATCGGCCACATGTCCATAGATCACTACATCACCAAGCACATCCAGTTCGCCAAGCGGATGCGTGGGGTCGACCCCACGATCCGGTTGGTCGCGTCCGGCGCGAACATCTTCGAGACGGGCACGACCAACCGGCACCACCGCCTGCGCCCGGACAACATGAGACTCCCGTTCGAGTACGGCTCGCCCGAGGACTGGTCGGGCCGGCTCTTGGCAGGGGCCTCCGATTACTTCGAGATCCTCTCGGAGCACGTGTACCCTTACTTCAACAACGCCTACGACGCGGAGAAACAGGCCTGGGTGCCTGTCCAGGAGGACCAGGTGGACGCCATCCGCCGCGGCGCGAACCGGATCTATGCCGTGGCCGAGGCATACGACCACTACATGGAGACCCTCCCCGGTCTGAAGGCCAAGCCCATCCGGATCGCGCTGGACGAGTGGGCGTGTCGAGGCCCCCTGGGCGCAGCAGCAGGCCTGATGGAGGTCTTCCGCCGCACAGACGTCTACGCCCTGGGCGGATACACGGGATTCAGCGGGTGCATCAGCCACAACGCGCACGAGACCACCTACAGCCCGACCGGGCTCGTGTTCAGGATCCTGCGGGAGCACTACGGCACGATCCCGGTCTCGCTGACCGGGAACGCCCCCCAGAAGGACCTCCCCGGAACGATCGGTGTGGACAAGGCCTCCCGGTCGTCCGGCAGCGACACCTATCCGCTGGACATGACCGCTGCGCTGACCGCAGACCGCCGGACCCTGACCCTGGCCGTCGTGAATCCGACCCGCACCGAGCAAGAGGTGGACCTTCAGATCTCCGGAGTGGCATTGGCCGATGCGCACAGGGCCTGGCAGATCGTCCTGCCGGACTACAACGCCAGGAACGTCCCCGGCCAGAGGCCGGTCGTGGACATCGCGGAGGTCTCGGTCCAGGGTGCCCCGACCCGTTTGAGCGTGCCTGGGATCAGCGTCAGCGTCGTCGCGTTCGCCGTGCGGTAGCCTGTTTCCGGCCCTGTCCGCGCGATCCTGCCAGACGCCTGGACAGGTCCCCGCTCAATCCCCGGCCGGTTGAAACCCCGCTGCAGAGCAGATGACCGCCTTGTCCGGGAAGCGGGTGCGGTACCGATCGATCGCCGCACGCAGCTCCCCGCCGCCCGCACGCACACCGGACCAGCCCTGTTGGCGAGGGGCCAGGCTGATCCCCCCGCGCGGGCCGGAGCCGCTGCCGTCTGCCTGGGGCGACCAGTACCGGATGTCGATGACGTCCACCAGGGCGGCCCGGGCCGGATCGTTCAAGATGGCCTCCTGCACGTCGTAGGTGCAGCTCAGGGCGGCCAGGGCCTGCCTGCCGGTCTCCTTCTCCCAGTCGCCGATCGTGTCCAGCCAGAACCGCACGAACTCCACAGGGCCCGTGAACTCGCCGCTGGTCATGTGGATGACATTGGGGCGATCGGCCAGGCGGGCGAGGTGGTGGCGGATGTATGCGCGGTGCAGGTCCCTTCGGGCCGGGTGGTTCACGTCATAGAACAGGTGGGCTTGGTAGATGTACTTGTCCCCCACATAGGGCACAGGCTCCGGGAATCCGGTGTTGTTGATGTTGTTCGCCGAGCGCCAGGCGAAGTCCGCCCAGTGGGCGCCGGCCTCCAGGATGTTGTGCTGGAAGTAGTGGTTGTTCAGCAGGACCAGACCGTGCCTCTGGGCCTCCTGGGCAAACCGGTCCAGACGGTCGAAGTACCACGGGTTGTAGCGGGTCAGGTCATAACGGCTCAGGCCGTCCCAGGCCCTGCCCTGGCCGCTCCTCGCAAAGGGCATCTCATCAAACGGGGCCCACACCTCGCCGTCCATACGGCGGACCCGCTCGTGGTCCTCTCGCCGCCGGTCGTACCACAGGCCGGGGTGCTGGTACACGGCCGCGTAACCCTGCTGGGCCAGAGTGGAGGCCAATTCCTCCAGGTCGTCGGTCCAGCCCTTCCCTGTGCGCCCCGGCACAAAGCGGGTCAGCTCCGGAGCGGCCCGCTGGAACTCAACGGATTGGGGGGCCGTCTTGCCTCGCCACCAGTAGGTCTCCATGGTCTTGCCGGTCAGGAGCCTGTCCCCGACCAGGAGCCTGCCCTGGACCAGGGTCAGCTGCCTGGACCCAGGCTGGGGCTTGGGAGGCACGAGATCCTGATGCCGGGCCAGGATCGTGTCTATGGTCTGCACGCCCGCGGGGTCTGTGGACAAGGCCTGCGATCGGATGGACTCGGCAATGACCTCTGTGAGCTGGGGGGCCGGCCCATTGGAACTGGCCGTGAAGGAGTCGATCCGATCCGGACTCGAACGCCCCGACGACGAGGGATGCACCACGCCCTCGCCGATGAACCGCGCGGCCTCGGGGCCCAGGCGGTCCGCCACCAGGGCCTGCATCAGGCTCCTGGGGTCCGCGAACTCGTTGAACGCGCTCCAGTGCCCGTCTCCCTCGAAGATCGCCCAGCAGCCGATGGCCCAGTTCTGGGCCATGGGCGGTCTGTAGCAGTCCATCTCCGCGGCCGTGCACTGCCACAGCATGCAGTAGGCCGCGTTCCAGCCGCAAAACTGGAGGTCCGTGCCGCGGTACCCCAGGCGAAGGCCGTCCCCGTCGATGTTCACGTTGTCGTAGAGCACTCCCGTGGTCCAGGCCCCGATGGGGCCGCTGTCGTCCAGGGCCATGCGGGCGTCGCAGTGCACAAAGGCATGGGGGCCGGGCGCACAGTGGCCCACGCCAAAGTCGTGCCTGCCGTGTTCGCTGTAGCACCGCAGGAACAGGGTCTGTTGGCCGGCGGTGAAGAAGGTGTGTCTCCGCCAGCCCCCCTCTTCGGAAACCGGGTCCAGGGACTGGCAGTCCGCCACCGTGACGCGGCTTGCGGTCTCCCAGACAGAGACCGCGGACCCGCAGAAGCCGCGGAACGTCACGCCCCGCACCCAGGCGTCCTGCACGTGCTCCAGGGTCACGCCCATCCAGGCGTGGTCCTCGTCCTTGGGCAGACTCGGGTCGCAGGCGGAGACCAACTGCAGGTTCTCCACGCCCACCTGCTCGATGCGTCCCGGCCAGGAGTAGGACGCAACGGTGCCGCCGCCCCACCGGGGATCCAGGTCCATGGTCAGGGGCGCGTCCAGGGTGACGGCGGTCCCGGAGATCGACCGAACGGTCCGATCCCACGCGATGTCCAGCTCCCCCGCCTTCCAGATCCGCGGGGCCCGTTCCGCCATCCAGAACTTGGACATCCCGATCGCGACCACCCACTGCTCCGTGCTGGGACGCGTGACCAAGACCCGGTCGCCCGGCTTGAATGCGCCTGCCTCCGCGAGGTTCACCGAGAAGGCCCCCACAGGTACGGGCCCATCCACGGCCAGGGCGGGCCCGACAGACCGGTCTGCCCTGCCCAGGATGCGGATCAGGGCCCTGCGGTCCCTGCCCGTGGCGGTCACGACGGTCCCCTGCCCCCCGGGCCCGCTGCCCCGCAGGACCACGCCCGAGTGCCTCAGGATCAACTGGCCCGCGACCTCGTAAGGGCCCGGGCTGAGCAGCACGGCCCCTCGGATGCCCTGGGAGTCCGGCCCCAGTGTGCCCACGTAGTCCAGGGCCGCCTGGATCCGCTGCGTGTCGTCCCCGGGGACATTGGGTACCACCACCTGCACCCGGGCCTGGGGCAGGGCCCGCTCGTTGGCCGCATAGCCGGCATACGAGAAGTCCACGACCCTGAGGTTGGGGTCGCCCACGTACCCCTGGATGGCCTTTTGCGCGGCCCCAGGGTCCGGGGCGGCCAAGGTCACGACAGACCACAACAACAGCGGGCAGGTCAATCGGTTCATCATCGGTGCACTCCTTGTTTGACAGACTAGTCTGGACCCGATAGCCTGGCACGGCAATAGAAATCTCGGGTCCCAGAACGGGGCGGCACGATGTCGGGCGGCCCATTCATGAGCCCCCCGAGAAGGAGTCCGACGATGGGCAAGGCACTCATGATGGGTGTGCTGGTGACCTGTTGTGCGATCGCCCCGCTGTCCCGTGCAGCGTCCGAGGGTGCAGCCCCGCAGGCCACGGATACCGCACGGGTCGTGCCCGCGCCGGGACAGGTCCCCCCCCTGCCTCCGAACCTGCCTGCAGGCATCCCGGCCTTCCCCGGCGCATGGGGCGGCGGCATGTTTGCCACGGGCGGGCGCGGCGGGCGGGTCATCGAGGTCACCAACCTGAACGACAGCGGGCCAGGCAGCTTCCGCGCGGCCGTGCAGGCCCAGGGCCCCCGCATCGTGGTCTTTCGCGTGGCCGGGCTCATCCGATTGAAGTCCGACCTCTGCATCGACCAGCCCGACGTCACGGTCGCCGGCCAGTCCGCACCGGGGGACGGCATCTGCCTGGCCGACTACTCCCTGGAGATCAACACGGGCAATGTCGTTCTGCGGCACCTCCGCTCCAGGCGGGGCAGGCGGGAGTGGGACCAGAGCGGGGACAGCATCGGCGGCAACCCCGGCGAGCTCATCATCGTCGATCACTGCTCCACGAGTTGGGCCATGGACGAGAACCTCTCTCTGTACAGGACCATGAAGCCTATGCCGGACGGCAGCCGCGTCAAGCTGCCCGCCAAGAACCTGACGATCCAGTACTGCATCTCCAGCGAGGCCAGACTGACCGGCACCCACGCCTTCGGGGCGACCTGGGGCGGGGAGGACGCGACCTTCCACCACAACCTGTTCGCCTGCAACACCGGGCGCACCCCCTCCATCGGCATGAGCGGCGAGTTCGACTACCGCAACAACGTGATCTTCAACTGGGGCCACCGCACGATCGACGGGGGGGATGAGACCTCGCTGGTGAACCTGATCAACAACTACTTCAAGCCCGGACCGGCTGCGAGCGCTGACATGATCCACACGATCGCACGCGTGGAGGAACGGGACATGTACTCGCCCGGCAAGCGGTGGCAGCCCGGCGGCTGGTATCCGCCCGCAGGCAAGCGCCCGGGCAAGTGGTATGTCGCGGGCAATGTCATGGAAGGCTCCGCAGAGGTCACCCTGGACAACTGGAAGGGCATGAAGTCCCTGGACCGCGGGCCTGCCTCGGCCCTGGCCCGGGTGAACACGCCCTTTGAGGGATGGCCGGTCTGGCAGGAGACCGCGATGGAGGCCTTTCAGACGGTCCTGGCCAAGGTCGGGGCCACACGGCCCAGGCGGGATGCGGTCGACCGGCGGGTAATCGAGATGGTCCGAACCGGCGTCTGCACGACGCCCAACGGCATGGTCGGCGACCCCAACCAGGTCGGCGGGTACCCGGACTACCGGTTCTCCCCTGCAGACGTCCCTGCGGATGCGGACCATGACGGCATGCCGGACGCATGGGAGACCAGGCACTCACTGGATCCCCAGCAGGCCGGCGACGGACCCCTGGACTCGGACCAGGACGGGTACACCAACGTGGAGGAGTACCTCAACGGCACGGATCCGCGGGAGCGGATCGACTACACGAACCTGGGCAACAACATCGACACGATGAGCTAGACACGTCCTGCCGTGGCCGGGATCGCCCACTCAGCGGCGCCGCTGCGCGAGTTCCCGGTGGGTATCTCCACTGGATTCCTTTCCGACACGTACAAAAAACTCGACTATTCCTGGGTCGCCTGTCGATAGGTCCTTGTAGGTGACCCCCTCTCTCGCGGCAGAGAATCGGCAGCACTCCTCTTTGAACAGGTGCGAGCCATGCAAGGCAGATCCGGAAGACCACTCCTCGCAGTAGCGGCTGTATTCGCGGCCATCAACATCACCGGTCTGGCATGGATCCACCGGGACCTGACCAGGGCGTCCGGGCAGACCATGCGGGTCCGGTCTGCATCACTGCAGCCGGACCTGGACAACCCAGACCGGATCAGGCTCACGTTCGACCGCGATGTCGTGTCCGAGGCCTCGGTCGGCCGGGCCGAGGAGGGGGACGTGTTCCGCATCGTGCCCAAGCAGCCCGGCCGGTGGGTCTGGTCCGGGCGGGACACCCTGGACTTCCTCCTGGACGAACCCATGCCGGAGGGTTCCCTCTTGAAGCTCGCTGCCACGTCCCGTCTGAAGGAGGCCACGGGCAGGACCCTTCAGGGGACCGCCTCGTTCGACCTGGCTGTGCGCCCGCTCCGCCTCCGGTCCGCCCAGGTCGTGGCAGCGGACGAGGGCGAGGTCACGGTCAAGGTGACCTTCAGCCAGCCGGTCGATCCGGGGGAGTTCCTCCGCCGCGCGGGATTCCACGACGCCAAGACACTCGCCCGGCTCAGCGAGCCCGTGTGTGTGACCAAGGCCCCGCAGAGGGACCTGGTGGTCCGGTTCCGCCGTCCCGCCTCGGGCGCGTTCAAGATGCGGCTCGACGAGCTCCTGACCGGGCACGGGGCCCAGGTCGGACTGGGCAAGCCGGTGGAGATCGAGCGACAAGTCCCTAGAGAATTTGGACTTGTGTCTGCCCATGCGGACGGGCCGGACGTGAGCGACGGGGCCTCGGTGCGCCTGGTCTTCTCCGATTCCCTGGACAGCAGGCAGCAACTCCCGAGCATCGCAATCGAGCCGCCCGTGGAGGACCTCGAGGTCCAACCACTCGACCGCACCCTGACGATGACCGGCAAGTTCGTGGCGGGCAGGAGGTACACGATCACCGTGCCGGCCACACTGCTGTCGGAAGAGGGCCGGACACTCAAGGCGGACACCTCCGCCGCGGTCCAGGTCCCCGAGTACGAGCCCGAGATCCGGTTCGACCATCGGGAGGGGATCCTCTGCCCCTGGGGCCGGCTCACGGTCGACGCCAAGGGCGTGAACATCGAACACCTGGAGGTGCGGACCTGGCGGGTGCACGCCAACAACCTGGTCTCTTGCCTGCACGACGCACAGGTGGACAGGACCTCTCAAAGACTTCCGGACAAGACACTTGCGGTGAGGCTTCCCCCCAACCAGCCCACGGGCTTGGCCCTGGACCTTCGCGAGCTGCTGGGGCGGCCTCAGGGGATCTATCGCGTAGAGGCCAAGGCCTCACAGAACCACTGGAGACGCGACTCGATCGTCGTGACCGTCACCGACCTGGCCATCACGGCCAAACGCCTTCGCGACGGCTACTGGGTCTGGATCACGTCACTGCAGAGCGGCCGGCCCGTCCGCGATGTGGTGGTCAACGGTCTGACGTATAACAACCAGAGGGTCGCAACGGCCCGGACAGACCCGAACGGGATCGCACGGCTGGAGTTCGCCGCCGCCGGCCCGGACGGGGGCATCTGGGTCATCACGGCCTCCCATCGCGGCGACGAGAGCTACCTGGTGCCCAGCGAGAACCAGTGGATGCTGGACGGCCCTGAGCAGTCCGGCAGGGCCTACGCGGGCCACTACGAGGCGATGCTCTATACGGATCGGGGGGTGTACAGGCCCGGGGAGACGATCCACCTGACGGGGATCCTCCGCGACACAAGAGGGCAGATCCCCGGGTCATTCCCCCTGTGCGCAAAGGTGCACCGGCCGGACGGCCGCCAGGTGGCCGACATGCCCATCCGCACCCCGGACAAGGGCCAGGCCGTCTTTCACGCGGACTTCACCCCGTCCGAGCTGGATCAGACAGGGCCTTACCGACTTGAGGTCACACTGCCCGGATCGACCGACCCGCTGGGCTCCACAACGGCCCTGGTGGAGGCCTTTGTGCCCATACGCATGGAGGTCAACGCATCCTCCAGCGGGCGTTTCGGTCCGAACGAGCCGGCGGAAGTCCAGGTCGCGGCCCGGTATCTCTGGGACCAGCCGGCCGCCGACCTGCCCGTAAGGCTCTCCGGCACGCTCACGCCCACCCGCTTCGAGTCGAAGACCCACCCGGACTACCAGTTCGGACCGGGCCGGCGCGAGGCCTCCATCACATTGTCGGACGTGGACGCACGCCTGGACGCGGAGGGCCGCTGCCAGATCGACGCGAACATGCCCAGGCCCCTGCAGGCGGGCCTCTATACGATGCGCCTGGCTGCCACGGTCACCGAGCCCGGAGGCCGGTCCGTGTCCTCCAGTCTTGCGCCCACCCTGGATCTGCTGGACCTCCACATCGGCCTGCGGTCCGAGGCAGGACAGGTCGTCCCCATCGGCGAGCCGGTCCCCATCGACTGGGTTCGGTTGACGGGCCGGGACCAGCCTGCGGCCCCGGGGCGCATGACCGCGCAGCTCGTGCGAGTGGAATACGACGCGGTCCTCAAGGAGGTTGAAGGCCGGACCGTGTGGCAATCCACCGAGCGGACCCAGGCCGTGGGCGAGGATCAGGTCATCGCAGGCGCGCCCGAAACGGGCTCCTTCAGCATCCGCTGCCCGGGTTGGGGCAGCTACCGCGTGATCGCGACCGACTCCGCAACAGGGAGTTGCACGTGGCTTCCGCTCTATGCATCCCGGGGCGACGGCCCCCAGAGCATGCCGATGAGCCAGCCCGAGCGCGCGGAGGTCGTCACGGACAGACAGACCTATACACCCGGAGACACGGCCAAGGTCCTGGTTCGCAGCCCCGTGCCCGGCACCGTGCTCCTGACCCTGGAGACCGACCGTGTGGCGGCCCACCGGATCGCGCGGATCGAGCAGAACACATGCGAGCTCGAGATCCCGCTGCCTGGAGACCTCAGGGGCAGTGCGTGCCTGACGGCCACCGTGGTCCGGGCCGTGGATCCCAACCAGGAGACCTGGCTGCCGCACCGCGCGCTGGGCACCACGAGGGTGCTCATGGACCACGCCCCGCATCGCATGGCCGTGACCGTGGATGCGCCGGCCAAGGCCCTGCCCGGGGAGGCCATCTCCGTGACCGTGGACACCGGTCTGCCCAGCGACGCAAACCGGCCCACCTGGGTCCATGTGTGGGCCGTGGACGAGGGCATCCTCCTGACCGCCGATTATCAGACGCCGGACCCGTTCGCCTTCTTCCTCGGACCGCGGAGACCAGGCGTGTCCACAGCAGACCTGTTCAACTGGCTGCTTCCGGACTACCAGAGGCCCAGTGCCATGGCCCGCATCGGGGGCGACGAGGCAGAGTTGGCCCTCCTCCGCCGCAACCCCGTGCCCACGCGGGCCCGCAGGCCGGCCGTGGTGTGGCGGGAGGCCGCCGCAGTGGACAGCCAAGGCAAGGTGACGATCCGGATACCGCTGCCCGACCTGACCGGCGAGGTGCGGATCATGGCCGTGGCCGTGGATCACGATCGGTACGGCGCTGCCGCACGCCCGGTCACCGTGACCGCCCCCCTCCTGGCCGAGGCGAGCTGGCCCCGGTTCGCTGCACCGGGCGACCGCTTCACCGTGCCCGTGAAGCTCTTCAACGCCACGGACCGGCCCCTGACCCTGGCGATCCGCACCCAGGCCTCTGGACCTGTGGACGTACAGGCCGAGCCGGGGGACCTGACCGTGCAACCGGGCCGGCCCCAGACACGCCTGGTGCAGGTCCGGGCCACGCAGGTGGGACCTGCGGAGGTCACGATTGAGGCGGCGCCTCGCCAGGACGTGGAGGCCCTGCCCCCTGCCCGGAGCACGGCCGCCCTGCCGATCCGGGCTGCAACCGCCCTGCACACCGACGTGGAGCTCAAGGCCCTGCAGGCCGGCCAACCGCTCCGCATCGAGCCGTCGGATCTCTTCCTGCAGGGTACGGTCCACACCACCGTGTCCGTCAGCGCCCGGCCGACCGTCGAGCTCGAGGCGGCCCTGGAGGAGCAGATCCGCTATCCCTACGGGTGCGTGGAGCAGACGAGCAGCCGCCTGCTCTCCCTGGTCCATGCGTCCCGGATCCTGGATCCGGGCCGTGCAGGGGCCATTGGCGACCTAGTGAAGGCCGGGATCGCAAGTCTCTGGTCCATGCAGACCCGGTCCGGGGGACTCAGCGCATGGCCGGGCGGGGCCTCACCCGACCTGTGGGGCACGGCCTATGCCGCTGCCTGCCTGCTGGAGGCCAAGGACGCGGGGTACCCGGTCGACCCGCAGTTCGCCGGCGACCTGGTCAAGTTCCTGGAGGGCCGGCTCCGGGCGACCGGGGACGAGTCGCCCGACATCAACACCCGGGCACTGATGTGCCGCGTGCTCGCCGCGTCCGGACGGCCGCCGCACGGGTGGATGGCCCGACTGGCGGAGCAGAGGGACCGGTTGGACATCGCAGGTCTGGCCCACCTCGCGCAGGCGTTTCACGCAGCAGGCAACAAGGAGCGGGCCCTGTCCCTGCTCCCGACCAGCCCGCCCCAGAAGGCCGTGGACACCACCACGGGCGGGCGACTCACGAGCCAGGTCCAGCAGGAGGCCGCGTGGTTGGCCGCGCTGCTGGAGATCGACCCGAACCACCCCATGACCGCGGCCCTGGCCGCAGGCCTGAACGCGGCCCGGTCCAAGGGCCGGTGGGGCAGCACGCTGAACAACGCCGCCGTGATCGCGGCCCTGTCCAGGTACCAGGCGATGACCCGCGGAGACCCGCCCGAGTTAACGGGCACCCTCGAGTCCGCGGGCGGCCCGGCCGTCCCGTTCACCCACGAGCAGCCTGTATCGCTGGACCTGCGCGACCGGGCCGAGCCGGTCCAAGTCTCGTTCCAGGGGCGGGGGACCCTCTACGTGAGCGTGCTGAGAAGGGGGCTCCTCCAGGAGGGATCGATCCGGCCCTACCAGCGCCAACTGAGCGTGGTGCGGACCTGGACCAACCCCGGAGGAGAGCCGGCCGATGCGAACGGCCTGGCGGTCGGAGACCTTGTGCAGGTGGCCATCACAGTCAGGACACCCGGCCAGACCGTGCACAACATCGCGATCGTAGACGCACTGCCCGGCGGCATGGAGGTGGAGAACCCCAGGCTGGCCACCTCCGCCCGGTTGGGCGAACCCGAAGGGGACGAGCCGGATCGCGTGGAGTTTCTGGACGACCGTGTGGTCCTCTTCTGCACCGCAGACTCTCGTCCGAGTACCTTCCGCTACGCGCTCCGCGCGACCACCGCCGGCGACTTCGCCCTGCCCCCCATCCAGGGTTCGTGCATGTACGACGAGTCCGTGGCCTGCATGGGCGAGGCCGCAAGGGTGACCATCGTGGACCGGTAGGTCGCAGCCATGGGCCGCAAGACAGTCCATCCCAGGGGTGCAAAAAGACCGGCGTTCAGGCGGGCCCTGAGGGCCTCGGCCGCCGTCCTGGCCCTGGTGCTGACCCTCTCGACAGCCGCGTGTGTGCTGGCCTGGTCCTTGGCCCCGTTCCCCCTGGACCGTCTGCAACAGTGGCCCGCCAGCCCTGTCGTGCTGGACGGCCAGGGCCGCCGCCTGTTCAGTGTGGTGGACCGGGACGGGCAGTGGCGCTACCCGGTCCCCCTGGCCGAGATCTCCCCGTGGTTGATTCAAGCCACGATCGCCACAGAGGATCAGCGGTTCTACCGCCACCCCGGAGTGGACCTGTGGGCCGTGCTCCGCGCACTCGGCCAGAACCTGGGGGCCTGGCGGGTCGTGTCCGGGGCCTCCACGCTGGACATGCAGGTGTGCCGCATGATGGACCAACGGCCCCGAACCCTGGGGGCCAAGGTCGTCGAGGCCTTCCGGGCCGTGCAACTGAACCGGGTGATGAGCAAGGACCGGATCCTGGAGACCTACCTGAACATCGCCCCCTACGGCGGCAATCTCCGCGGCGTGGAGGCTGCGGCCCGGAGGTACTTCGGCAAGTGCGCAGGGGAGCTGTCGCTCGCCGAGGCCGCCCTCATTGCAGGGCTGCCGCAATCCCCGACCAGGTACAACCCCATCCGACACCCGGAGGCCGCCCTGATGCGCAGGCGCAGGGTCCTGCAGGGCATGTTCAACAGGGGACTGATCACGGCACAGCAGGTCCGGGAGGCCCAGTCCGGTCCTGCGCAGATCTGCCCGCCGCCCAGCGCCCGACTCGCCCCGCACCTCTGCACCCTGGCCTTGAGGCGCAGGCCGATGGGCGGCCGGCTCATCGTGGATCCGGACCTCCAGGACCAGGTGGAGAGACTCGCCTGCCGGCACCTGGACGGACTGCCCGGCGGCACGGAGCTGGCGGTGGTCGTGATCGATGTCGCCGAGTCCGCGATCGTGGCCCTGGTCGGGTCCGGGGATCCGGCCGACCCTGTGGACGGCCAGGTGAACGGCGCACTGGCCAGGCGGAGTCCGGGCTCCGCGCTGAAGCCCTTTGTCTACGCCGCGGCCCTTGAGGCCGGCCGTCTGAACGGCGGGTCCACGGTGTATGACGTGCCCATCGTGCGGGGCCCCTGGAGCCCTGCGAACTTCGACAAGACCTATGCGCAGGAGATCACCGCAGCCGAGGCGCTCAGGCGATCCCTGAACGTGCCCGCCATCCTGATCGCAGAGGGGGTCGGGCTCGCCCGGTGTTGCGGGGTCCTGGAGGCCGCAGGGGTCTCCCTTGCGCAGGACAGCCGGACGCAGGGTGGACTGGCCCTGGCCGTGGGCGGAGTCGAGGTGACCCTCCTGGACCTGACCAATGCGTACGCCACGCTGGCCCGCAACGGTGTTCGGCGCCCGCCCCGCCTGTTCGTCGATGAGTCGAGCCCGCAGACCCAGGCCCTGAGGCCCGAGGTCTGCGCAGCCCTGAGCGACATCCTCTCTTCCCGGCACCGGCAGCCCGCACTGGAAGGGACGCCGGACGCCGATGTCCCGTGGTTCATGTGGAAGACGGGGACCAGCTCGGGGCGCAGGGACGCCTGGGCCCTGGGCCACAACACCCGGTATGCCATCGGTGGGTGGATGGGGCGGTCCCGCGGCACGGGCCGGGCCGAGTACGGGGGGGGGG
>JAGOQT010000056.1 GCA_018007255.1 Phycisphaerae bacterium
GGAGTATACAGCACGAAGCGGGCTGCGTACACCCGAAAGCGACCTGTGCGTTGAGAGGCCGTGACGGGCCTGCTCGCCTACAGGCCGGGCCGCACGAACTGCTCCACAAAGTACCTGGGCGTGAGGGGCTCTCCGGTGGCCTTGCGGATCATCTCCTGCCAGGTGTATCTGGCGCCCGGGCCGAGCACGTGGGTCCGCAGGTACCTCCCGATGCGCGGGTCGTTGGTGAAGCTGACGGCCTGGCCCTTGGGCCTGTTCAGGATGTGCTCGACCAGGTAGTGGTCGAGCTGCGAGGCCAGGATCTCGCCCAGCACGTAGTTGTGGTAGTAGCAGGGGGCCTTGACGAAGTGGAGCTTCGAGGCCCAGCCCGCGTCCACAGGTCCGGGCGGCCGCCGGAGCAACTGGTAGCGCTCGACCAGGTCCCACCACAGGCCGTTGAGGTCCTGGTCCGGATTCGCGTAGAGCTGCTTCTCGAACTCGAACATGACCAGGGCCCAGCGGATGAACAGGACCTGCTGGAACTCCAGGTATCGGGCGGAGACCTTGGCGACCTGGTCTCGCTGGGCGTCGGACAGGCCCAGCATCTGGGCCATCCAGGCGGCGTTGCGGCTCAACCGCCCGAAGAACATGGCGATCGCCTCGGTCGTGAAGTTGTGGGCGGGCTCGCGGAGCAGCCAGGGCTCGTTGGGGTCGTGGTACTTGCTGTACAGGGCGTGGCCGGTCTCGTGCAGGAGGGTCTCCATCCACCGCTCCGTGTCCTGGAGGTTGGCCAGGACCCGCGCGTCGCCGTGCCGGTCCATGTCCTGTCCGAAGGCGTGGGGGTCCTTGCCGGGCCGGTCGTACAGGTCGCTCCGCGCGAGGATGTCGTCCACGGGCAGTCCCACGCCCGCGTAGTACCGCCGGGTCAGGTCCTCGATGTCGCGGCCCTTGTAGAACGCGTCCAGGTCCAGTTCGTACACCAGGGGGGTCCGCTGGAAGAAGGGGTCGTGGTAGTGCCAGGGCCTCAGGTCCCCGGCCGGGATGCCGTAGCCGGCCGCCAGGATCTGGTCCAGCTCGGCCTTCATCCTGGCAAAGGGCCCTGCAGTACGCCGGTCCAGGTCCGCAAACAGGGCGTCCAGGTCCTTGAGGTCCTGCTCCCCGGCCACAATGGCCAGGGTGTGGTAGTTGTCGAACCCCAGCCTCTGCGCGGCCTGGTTGCGGAGCCGGACCAGGCGGATCAGGTCCGCAGCAATGGCGTTGCCCACCTGCTTGCTGGCACGCCAGGCCTGCTCACGGCGGCCCACGTCCTTGTCCGTGGTGAGGATCGTGTAGATCTCGCTCATCGTGACCTTCTGGTCCCCGATCGAGCCGCGGTAGTCGTTGTAGGCCCGCTGGATCCGGGTGTCCAGCTCGGTGATCAGGCGGAGCAGGTCCGGGTCCATCTGGTTCTGGAGATAGGCCAGATAGAGCTTGTCGAGCTGTCGCCGAAGGCGAGGCTCCCGGACCTGGCCGGACTCCCGCATCGACTTGAGGAAGGCGAAGTCCTGGGGGCTGCTGTAGACCCGGCGGATCTGCAACTGCATCCGCTCCAGGTCGTTGTAGTCCTCCGCCCGGCCCTGGGTCGTGGCCGCCCACAAGGCCAGGTTGGCCCTGCGGTTGAGCGGGTCCATCAGGTCCACGTGCCGGTCGATGAACGACCTCAACTCAGCCTGGCGGGGGCTCGAACCTCGGCATCCGAGGCACAGGCACAGTGCCGCTGCTGAGATCACGACCGCAGGGACCGCGGCCTTCGTCATGGGCGACCTCCTTGTTCCTCGCCGCGTCTCGAAGAGGGCCTACAGGGCCGTCTGCTCGGTGCGGGCGATGATCTCGTTCTGCAGGTCCCGGCCCAGGTCCGCGAAGTAGTCGCTGTACCCGGCCACGCGCACGATGAGGTCCGGATACTGCTCCGGGTGCTGCTGCGCCTTGAGCAGGGTCTGCCTGGTGATCACGTTGAACTGGATGTGGTGGCCGTCCAGGCGGAAGTAGGACCGGATGAGCTGCACGAGCTTGTTCAGGTCCTCTTCCGTGTCCAAGACCTGGGGGTTGAACTTGATGTTGAGCAAGGTCCCGCCGGTCCGGCCGTGGTCCATCTTGGCCGCGGACTTGAGCACCGCAGTGGGGCCCTGGCGGTCCGCGCCCTGGACCGGGGAGATCCCCTCGGACAGCGGGACCCCGGCCTTGCGCCCGTCCGGGGTCGCGCCGGTCACGGAGCCGAAGTACACGTGCACGGTGGTCGGCAGGAGGTTGACGCGGTAGTGGCCGCCCTTGGTGTTGGGTCTGCCGTCCACGGCCTGGAAGTAGGCCTCGAACACGGACTTCATGACCTCGTCCGCCTCGTCCTCGTCGTTGCCGTACTTGGGGCTGTGGTGCAACAGGGTGTGCTGGACCTCCTCATGACCCTGGAAGTCGGCCCGCAGCGCGGCGAGCAGGCTGGCCATGGACAGGTCCTTCTTCTCGAACACGTGGCATCGAATCGCGGCCAGGCAGTCCGTGATCGTGCCCAGTCCCACGCCCTGGACGTAGTTCGTGTTGTACCGGGCCCCGCCGTCGTGGTAGTCCTTGCCCCGGGCGATGCAGTCGTCGATCAGCACGGACAGGAAGGGTGCGGGCATGACGGTGGCATACAGACGCTCGATCACCTGGTTGCCCCGCATCTTGATGTCCATGAGGTGGCCGAGCTGGCGGCGGAAGGCCTCGAAGAGCTGCTCGAAGGACCCCAGCCGATCCGGGTCTCCGGTCTGGAGACCGATCTGCCTGCCGGTCCTGGGGTCCACGCCGTTGTTCAGCGCCAGCTCCAAGACCTTGGGGAGGTTGAAGTACCCGGTGAGGATGTAGCACTCCTTGCCGAAGGCCCCGACCTCCACGCACCCGCTGGATCCGCCGTTGCGGGCGTCCGCCATGGACTTGCCCATGCGGATCAGCTCCTGGACGATCAGGTCGGCGTTGAACACAGAGGGCTGGCCGAAGCCCGTGCGGATGATCCGGGCGGCCCGCTTCACGAACCGGTCCGGGTTCTTCTTGCTGACCTGGATGGAGGAGCTGGGCTGGACCAGTCGCATGGCCTCGATCACGTCCAGGATCAGGTAGGTCACGTCGTTGACGCCGTCGGACCCGTCCTCCTTGAGGCCGCCCGTGTTGATCTGGCAGAAGTCCGTGTACGTGCCGCTCTCCGCTGCGGTGACCCCCACCTTGGGAGGCGCGGGCTGGTTGTTGAACTTGACCCACAGGCACTGGAGCAGCTCCTCGGCCTGGTCGCGGGTCAGGGTCCCCTCGTCCAGACCCCGCTTGTAGAAGGGCAGCAGGTGCTGGTCGAGGCGGCCCGGGCAGAACGAGTCCCAGGGGTTGAGCTCCGTGGTCACGCCCAGGTGCACGAACCAGTAGTACTGCAGGGCCTCCCAGAAGTCGCGGGGGGCGTGGGCCGGCACGCGGTCGCAGACCTCTGCGATCCGCTTGAGCTCCCGGCGCTGCGCTGGGTCCTTCTCGGCCTCGGCCATCTGGCGGGCCTTGTCCGCGTGGCGCTGGGCAAAGCGGAGCAGGCCGTCGATGCAGATGGACATGGCCTTGAGCTCCTCCTGACGGGCGTAGGCCGAGGGGTCGTTCAGGAAGTCCAGGCTGTCCAGGGCCTGCTGGACGTCCCTCTTGAAGTCCAGCATGCCCTTGTGGTAGATCTTGTTGTCCAGCACGGTGTGGCCGGGCGACCGCTGCTCCATGAACTCCGTAAACAGGCCCGCCTCATAGGCGGCCTTCCACTCCTCGGTCATCGAGTGGAAGATCCGTTCCCGCACGGTGCGGCCCTTCCAGAACGGGATGATCGTGTCCTCGTAGACCTTTCTGGCCTGGGGGCTGACCGCGAAGGGCGTCTTGTCCCTGGAGTTCAGGATGTCCAGGTCGGAGAGGGTGTGGCAGCACAGCTCGGGGTACGTGGGCGTGGCCTTGGGGGCCGGGCCCTTCTCGCCCACGATCAGCTCCCCGTCGCCGATGGTGATCGTCCTGTGCTCCATCACGTATTGGAAGGCCAGGGCCCGGGTCACGGGGATCGACTCCCTGGCGGGCGTCTCGCCCTGGTAAAACCGGGTCATCAGCTCGGCCCGCTCCGTGGACAGGGACGGCTTGGCCTGCATGCTCTGTTGCCGCAATCGCGTCACTCGTTCGTTCATGGTCTACCCACCTATCCTGACCTCGAATCCACGGTCCTGCAGCATCCGCTCGATGCCCGTCAGGACCCGCTCATCAATCACTGTCTTGGGATGCATCAGCTTGACTGCATCCGCCAGCCGGACCGCCTTGGCCAGCCCCCCCGCGTGGTACGGCAGGACATCGATCCTGCGGATCGACCCGAGGGAGGCCGCGAAATCCGCGATCATCTGGACGCTGTACAGGTCGTCGTTCACGCCCGGGATCAGCGGAATCCGGAAGATGACCTTCTTCCCCATACGGGCCAAACCCGTGATGTTGTTCAAGATCTGCTTGTTGTCCACGCCCGTGAACTGCCTGTGCTCGCGGGCATCCATCAGCTTGATGTCGCACAGCAGTTGGTCCGCCCGGGCCGCCACGGCCTCCACTGTGTCCCAGTCTGCGTAGCACGTCGTGTCTACGGCTGTGTTGAGATCCAGGGCCCGGCACCGATCGAGCAGCTCCAGGAGGAACCCGGCCTGTACAAGGGGCTCCCCACCGGAGAAGGTCACACCGCCGCCGGACTGGTCGTAGAAGACCACGTCCCTCTGGACCAGGGCCAGGACCTCGTCCACGGTCATCTCTCGCCCGATGATCTCCCGTGCGCGGCTCAGGCACGCCTCCACGCATCGGCCGCAGCGGGTGCACTGGGCCGGGTCGGTGACAGGCCCGTCGTCGGTCCACCGGATGGCCCCGGTCGGGCAGACGGGGACGCACCGGCCGCACCGGGTACACCGGCTCTGGCGGAAGCTCAGCTCCGCCGTCTGTTTCCAACTCTCGGGGTTGTGGCACCAACGGCATCTCAAGGGACAACCCTTGAGAAAGACCGTGGTCCGGATACCCGGTCCGTCGTGGATCGTGTACCGCTTGATGTCAAAGACCAAACCGGTTTTCTGACGCTCGATGGTCATCTGCCGAGTGCACAATCCTGCCTCAACACACACATGTCGGGCATGGGGAACACTGCGCTCCAGGTCGGGCCAAGCGCTGCCGCCCGGCCGATCGCCCCTGCAGCATACCACATGGGCAGGCTGGCTGCAAGGACGCTGCATGGATACGAGGGTCGGTTAGGCGGGCTGGGCAAGGCCGGTCCGGTCAAGCCTCCGCCAGTGCGGTCCGGAGGACCTCCTCCGCGTTCCTCACGAACCGGAAGGTCATGCCCTTCTTGGCCTCCTTGGGCACGTCCCCCATGTCCTTCCTGTTCCGTGCGGGCAGGATCACGGTCTTGATGCCGGCCCTCTTGGCGGCCAGGATCTTCTCCTTGAGGCCGCCGATGGGCAGGACCAGTCCGCGGAGTGTGATCTCCCCGGTCATGGCCACGTCGTGCCGGACCGGCCTGCCCTGCAGGAGCGAGACCAGCGAGGTCAACATGGCGACCCCTGCGCTGGGGCCGTCCTTGGGGATCGCGCCCGCGGGCACGTGGATGTGGAAGTCCGACTTGCCGAACTGGTCGGGCTCCAGGCCGAGCCTCTTGGCATGGGCCTTGACGATCGAGAAGGCCGCCTCTGCGCTCTCCTTCATAACCTCCCCGATCTGGCCCGTGAGCCGGAGGTGGCCCTTGCCCGGCATGGAGGCCGACTCGATGAACAGCAGGTCCCCGCCCACAGGGGTGTAGGCCAGACCGGTGGCCACGCCCGGAATGCCTGCGCGGAGGGCCAGCTCGGACTCAAACCGCGTGGGACCCAGGATCCGGGCCAGGTCCTTGCTGTCGATCGAGGCCTTGTGTCGCGCGTTCTTGGCAATCGCCGTGGCGACATGGCGGCAGATCGCGGCGATGTGGCGTTCGAGGTTGCGGACCCCCGCCTCCCGGGTGTAGTCCTGGATGATCGCCCGCACGGCAGGGTCTTGGATAGCCAGTTGGCGTCTGTGCAGGCCGTGTTCCTTCAACTGCCGGGGGACCAGGTATCGCCTGGCGATCCGGAGCTTCTCCGTGGCCGTGTAGCCCGGCAGCTCGATGATCTCCATGCGGTCGAACAGGGCGGGCGGGATCGGCTCCGTGACGTTGGCCGTGGCGATGAACAGGACCCGGGACAGGTCGAACGGCTGGTCCAGGTAGTGGTCCGTGAACGTGGCGTTCTGCTCCGGGTCCAGGACCTCCAGCAGGGCGCTGGCCGGGTCCCCCCTGAAGTCCACACCGATCTTGTCCAGCTCATCCAGCATGAACACGGGGTTGCGGCTGCGGCACTTGCGGATCTCCTGGAGGATGCGGCCCGGCAGGGCGCCGATGTAGGTCCGGCGATGGCCTCGGATGTCGGCCTCGTCGTGCATGCCGCCCAGGGACATCCGCACGAACCGCCGTCCCATGGCCCGCGCAATGGACCGGCCCAGCGAGGTCTTGCCCACCCCGGGCGGGCCCGAGAAGCAGAGGATCGGGGACTTGCCCGTGGGGTTGAGCTTGCGCACGGCCAGGAACTCCAAGATCCGCCTCTTGACCTTGTGGAGGTCGTAGTGGTCCTGATTGAGGATCCGCTCCGCCCTGCGGATGTCGAGTTGGTCCTCGGTCTGGACGGACCAGGGCATCTCGCACATCCAGTCCAGGTAGGTCCGGAGGACGCTGTACTCGGGCGAGGCGGACGGGATCTTGGCCAGCCGATCGAGCTCCCTGCGGGCCTCGGCCTCGACGTCCTTGGGCATGGCCGCCTTCTGGATGGCCTCGGCGATCTGCTTGAGCTCCTCGGCCTGGCTGTCCGCGTGGCCCAGCTCGGTCTGGATGGCCTTGAGCTGTTCCTGGAGGTAGTACTCCCGCTGGCTCTTGTCGATGGAGTCGCGGACCTTGCCCTGGATCTTGTGGCTCATCTCCAGGAGCTCCTGCTGCTTGGCCAGGGCCACGGAGATGCGATCCAGGCGTTTTCCCGCGTCGGCCTCCTCGAGGAGGTCCTGTTTGTCGGCGATGCTCAGGTTCAGATTGGCGGCAAGATAGTCGGCCAGGGCCGAGGGGTGCTCGATGTTCTCCAGGATGACCGCAGCCTCTTCATGGACGTTGGGGCTCAGCTCGATGACCCGGTTGGCCGTCCTCCGCACGCTGACCATCAGGGCCTCCAGCTTCTTGGTCTTGCGGAAGGTCACGTGCAGGGGCGTGACCCTGGCCTTCAGGTACGGCTGATTGCACAGGAATTGCAGGACCTTGAACCGGCTCAGGGCGTGGACCACCACGTGGACAGGGCCCTGGGGCATCTTGATGATCTTGAGGATCGTGGCGGCCGTGCCCACGGAGTAGACGACCTCGTAGCCCGGCTCATCCACGCTGGCGTCCTTCTGGGCCACCAGGCCGATGACGGTCCGGTTGGGTTTGCACTCGGCGATGAGCTGCCGGCTGCGGTCCCTCCCGATGGCCAGGGAGGTGACGATGCCGGGGTAGACGACCACGTTTCGAAGCGGCAGGATCGGAAGGACCTTGGGCAGGGCCACCTCGCCGTTGGCCTCGCGGGAGTCCGCGTCCTCATCGACCAGGTATGACTCCAGTTCGGTCGTTTCGTCGATCACAGCCCCTGCTGGTCCTGTCCACTTCCCATCCGATTCCGTCCACGGCCCCCATCGGGGCCAGGGGCGTCCTCACGCGGTGCCCCAACGACCTGCACGATATCACAAGACCCCCCTGTGATGCAACGGGAACTCGGAGCTCCCCTGGAACGACACGTCGTCGGCCCGGGCACACCGCGTGTACCGATGGCGGGATGTGGGGCGGACAGCCTGTCCGGCCCTGCAGGGCGAGAGACGGCGGCAATCCCCTGTTGTGAAAGGACCTGCCGGTCCGGCAGCGTCGCCCGAGCCCTGCAGTCACTTGACCAGGTGCGAGGAGTACGAGGGCGGCAGGCCGTTGCGTCCGTCGTAGTGGACCCTGATGGTACCCGTGCCCGAGAAGTCTGCGCTGCCGCACACGATCTGGTTGCCCACTTTCTCTAGGTTGCCACGGACCACCAAGTGGATCGGGTCCGGGAAGTACAATGCGCCCGCAATGTTCAACGTTCCCCCGCCGTTGAGCCACGGATCCGGCGTGGTGCCTGTGGTGGGGTCCTGCCAGAGGGCAATCCCGTTGAGGCCTTGGACAATGGAGAGGTCAGGCGGAACCACCCCCCTGTTCCGCCAATCCCCAGGGGACCACAGCTCGATGACGCCGTTGCCCCTGAGATCGATCGCGCCGACCTGCCCGGTGTTGAAGTTCTTGGTCACATAGCACGTGACGCCTCTGCCGTTCAGGTTCCCTCCGTTGACATAGAGACCGGCGCCCCCGAATACGAAGAGGGTCCCCAGACCGGACTCTGAGGTGGGGGCCAGGGTGACCGTCGCGCCCGACGAGGTCATTCTTATGCCGTTGGGGTAGTATCCGGGGCTCAGTGTGCACGTGGCCGAGACAGTGGGTATGTTGATCGTGGGGATCGTCCCGTCGTTGATCAGGGCCGGCAGGTCCAGGTGGTCTCCGATGCCGGCCACATAGGGCCCGCCGACCATGGCGGCCGCGAGCGGGTCGGCGACAGGCTGAGGGGCCGGGTACGTCGTGCAGTCCTGGACCGAGAATCCTCCGACCGGTGAGATGCCCGCCCAGTCGGCTGAGTCCGCTGCCGGGTACGCACTCCCCACCACGTTCAGGAAGCCGCAATCGAGCTCGGCGCTGCCCGAAGAGACAGACGCGGCCGCAGTGTTCTTCTTGGTCCCCTCGACAGTGGCATTCACGTGGATCCCACCGCCGTCGACGTCGAGGTTGGCGGTGCCCGAGATCTCCAGGCCCGGCCTTGCACCAGCGTCCAGGCAAATCACTCCGGCCCCGCTGGAGTCGAGGCATGCGGCGACCGCTGCGCGGGTCGCATCCAGGGTATCTCTCCCGAACATCGGTCCAAAAACCAACGCAAGGGGCGGCGAGTCGGCACCGTGCCCGGCCCTGCGATGCACGACGGCCCTGACCGCGTTCGGTGCGTCTTCTGTCGGGATGAACGTGCGGTTGTACGTAACCCATCGCCCCAGGAGTAGACCATAGGCGTCCTGGTCGCCCGCGAAGGGCTCGGGCTGGGGCGCAGTCTGCAAGGTCACCGGACGTCCGTCGGCGTAGTTCTCATGAGCCATATTCGCGGCAAGGGTTACGGCTTGTGCCGTGTGGGTCTTTACCACCTGGGCGCCCGCCAAGGCGGCGGCATCCGCCGCGTTCTGGATCTGCTGTACGTTCCAGACCACCTTGCCCCAGTCGATGCTCAGACCGACCATACCGATCATCACGATCAGGACCAGGGCCGTCCACACCAGGGCTATTCCCTGTCGGCTTCTGCGACGCATCTTCTGGGTATCCACTGCGATGTCCTTGCGGTCGCTGCGTGCTCCCCGGCAACGGACACGGGGCTCCTGCACAAACATGCTCGTGACCCCGCCTGAGACACCCCAGACTGTGGGCCACAAAGCGATGTCGTGACACTCACGCGGATCGACTCGTCAGTCTACTCTTCGGGGGCGCGTCAGTCCACTCCTGTCCGCCGCGTTGTGTGCGGCTCCTGATGGACGGCACGTCCGCGGCAGCTTCCTTCTGACCTCGGCTGTTGTCACATGGTCCTGCGTCTGCGGAGCCAGCCGACCAGACCGGCGCCGAGGCCGCCCAGGAGAATGGCGCCTGGAGCGGGGACAACCGGTGCGACCTTGTCGAAGATGTACATCATGTCGTCGTAGTCGTCGTCGCCCAAGGTTGAGCCAGTCCACGGCAGGTCTTCCCAACAGATGAGGTAGGGCGAATCGAGGACCCACGTCCCATCGACCGAGCCGTTGTTGTCGAAGTCCAATTGCAGCGCAGTCCCGTGTGCTCCTGCCAGGTCGAAGGCCATCACGTGGTCCCATTCGCCCGGGTTGAGAGCGGACTCCGAGTAGTAGCGAGCGACGGTCTGTCCGTTGTCCGACCGCAGGTACCAGCCGAAGTTCGTGCCCGTGCCCAGACTGAACACGGCCGCCGGGTAGGGATCGTTGGTGATCGGGTTGCCCTCGAAGCCAAACCCAGTGAAGTTGCTCAGCAGGGGCGTGCGATTGGTTCCCACGCCAAGATCCGTGTAGTAGCCGATGGTATTCGTGTTGCCTGCCGACAGACCGATCAAGGCGATCTGCCCGTTCAGCTCCTGCCACACCTCGTCGATGGGGACAAAGAGGGGATCCACCCCCGCGTTGCTGGTGTAGGGGGTTCCGAGGATGCGGTTGACCGCATCATAGATGTCGGGTCCGCCATCGTTGTCGCTGTTTGCCGTGGGGATGCCGTTCGACGACCCGCTGTAGTAGTCGCTGGTGACGCGGGGGGCAAGCGGACCTGCCACGGCGATTCCGCCCGCTGCCACCAGGCAGCAGGCCACAGTGATGCCCAATAGCCTCTTCATAACTCCTCCTTCTTCCCAAGAACCGGTTGTCCATGCACACCCAACCGCTGCCCGACCGCGGGGCAGCACCCCGGGGTGCCCACGATGTCACCACGACTGCATCTATCCCCTCCGGGCGCCCTTGGCGTCACTGCCGGGAACAGGGGTTGAGGTCCTCCACACCGTCCACGGAGTGACACCCGGTCACATCCCTTATGTCCTTGATTCTATCTCCATATTCACATCAAGATCAAGCAGCAGACTACCTATAGGGCTATTGAGTCTATAGTTCAGACTGCGTATCCTGTCTTGGGAGGTTTGACTCCGCTGTTCAACGCAGGCTGTTCAGGAGAGCTGAATGCAGACGTTGGCTTGATTTAAGTGCTTGATAAAGATTGATTTATGGAGTTGCGGTCTGACGAATGGACTGGACTAATCGGTCAGGCCTGCAAGGCATTCACCCAGCCCGATGAGGCCTGCGTTGTGGCCCATGAGGTGGATCTTCCTGTATAATTAACTGAGATTTTATCGGGCTAAGATGAGGCAATGCGTGGCAATCACGACTCTGGCCCGACGGACCGATCTTGACATCGCCCCTCTTACAGCCCTGCGACGGGCAATTCGTGCTTGGATATGGAGCGGCCTATGGCGTCTGAGCAGACCTGCCTATCCACCTTGTGACCGGCCCGGCACGGCCGGGCCGGTCATTCGCCCGGCGGTCCTACTCGGGCGAGTCCGGAGGCTCGTTGGGATCGTCCGACTCAGGCTCGTCCGCGAGCCACGCCGGCTGCAGGGTCGCTGCCACGATCCACTCAGGTTGTGCGGTCTCTCCCCCGTTGGGGTCCTCGTCTGTGGTCGTCCAGGTCGTGCCCTGTGCGGACCAGACAGCGGCCACACAGAGACCGCAGATCACGAGTCCCGCCAGGACTGTTGCGAGCACGGTGCGCTTCATTGGGTGTCCCTTTCGTCCTCTTGCCGGTGTTGGATTGTCACTGTTCAACGCACACCTTCCCGTCCCGTGCGTGCATCTGCACTCAATCGCCCGGCTCACAGTAGGAGCCGACCACGGGGTTGAGCACGATCGGCGTCCGGATCCCGCTGGGCAGTCGCTTGTCTGCCGGTGGGGTGATCGTGATCGTGCCGATGTCGTCGACCGTGGTCGTCTCAGAGCCCCCATCCTCCAGAGTCGCGCCGATGTTGGTGACATACCCGCTGGGATACTGCTCTGTGTTGGCCATGGCGATGATGGTCCCGTAGACCTGGGCGTTGCCCCGGACGTCCACGATGCCTCCCACGATGGCCCCGGTCAGGATGTTGTTGTCGTCCTGTTCCGAGTTGGTGTTGCCCAGGTTCACGTTGAAGTGGGGGGCCAGGATCGTGGCCGTCTGAACCGAGGATTGGTTGTCGAATGTGGCCGCGCCTGTGAAGTACAGGCAGTTCTTCTGCCACCAATTGGTGAAGAGGGACTGGGGGGTGTTCGTGACGATGACCCCGTTGAACGTGCAGTCCTCGAACCGGACGTTGTTGTAGGTCGTGCTGCTGGTCTGGGAACAGTCGACGTAGAGGACCCCTTCAAACGTGCAGTTCTTGAACAGGGCGGCCTTGCGGCTCGTGGTGCTCGGCAGGCAGACGTCCCGGAAGGTCTTGTCCTCATACACGTGGCGGGTCACCTGAAGGCCCGTGCCGCTGTTGTAGCCGGTCGCACCGTGCGGGAACCTCTCCTGCACCGTGGTGCTGCTGGCAGGGATCTTCCCGTTCCGGATCAGGCTCCCGTCGACCGTTGCACTGCCGCTGGCGTTCACGATCGACCTGTAGGACGAGGTGTCGTAGTCGCCGATCTGCATGCCCGGGATGTTGTCGCAGTCCGGCTGTCCGTAGTGGATGCCTTCGTGATAGCCCTGGATCTCGTCTTCCGGATCATAGTAGCGGTCGTCGTAGTTGGTCCCGAGGGGATCGAAGTCCTGGTCCATGGGCTGGTCGTCGTCGTTGAGGGTCTCCATGTGCCAGTCCTCGTCCTCGATCTGATCCAGGGTCAAGACCGTGTTGATCGAGCCCTCCACGCGGGAGTCGCCGGTCATGTTGAAGGGGGAGATCGACGCCACGTCCCACGAGCTGTAGACGGGTCCGTGCACCGTGGTCTCGCCCGTCAGCCACATCCGTCCCCGGGAGGCGACGCCGTAGGTCAGCACCTTGCCGTCCTTGCCGATCTCCACGTCCATGGCCACGGTGCGGGTGACCGGCCCGTCTGCGCCCGTGGATACGACCCGGATGGTGTTGGGCTCGGCATCGTAGTGGGCGAACGAGACGGTGAACGTGGATCGGCCGTCGACACTCAGGGCGTCGAGCCGGATCATCTGTCCGCCGGTGATCGCCGCACTCGTTGCCTATGCGCCGAACTCGGCCGTGTAGAAGGCCGAATCGCCGATCGCCGCCCACACGGCGGCTGCGTCACTCGGACGGATGATGTCACAGTTCGTGCTGGGCAGGTCGATATTGCGGACCGCGTACTTGGCCAGCTCCAGGCCCGATTGGGCGGCCAGTAAGGCGGAGTTGACCCTGTGCTGGTTTTGGGCCACCTGGGTTTGGGTGTTGGCCATGGTGGCCATGGACACGGCCAGGGCCGAGAAGATCACAAGGAAGATCATGGCCACGACCAGCACAGCCCCGGCCCGGCGGTGGCGTGTGGCATGAGACCTGTGTAGCATGGGTCCCTCCCCTGGAAACCACCTCCTCCACTCCTCGGATCACACTTCTCTTGCCACGGAAGGTGCAGCAAACGCCGTGGCGGCCTGCGAACCCCGTCCGAGGGCCAGGCGACGTGGCCTGATGAGGGGCCACGCCAGGCCCGCCGGGAAAGCCGGGTCCTCACAGGGTCGGTTCGCTATAGGACCCGGTGTTATAGACCATGTAGAGTCTGGGCTGGAACCCACTGGGAAGGGAGTCCAGGCCCGAGCGGTTGAACTTCAGCTCGGTGTTGCCGGACAGCTCCATGGTCTTGTTGGCGTAGTTGATCACCGATCCTCGGATGGTCCCGCCCGCGTTCCCGGAGAACTCGATCCCGTTGCCGGCAATGGCCCCGCTGAGGGTCGAGAAGCTCCCCTGGAAGGTCAGGTCGAAGCCAGGGGCCATGAGGAACGTGCCGATCTCGTCGCGGATCCCTGCGAACTGGGGCGTGTCCGGCAGCGTACTGACGGGCTGGCTGCTGACGTTGCCCGTGAAGATGATCTGGTTGGAGCCCGAGTCGTCGGTCCAGTCGCCATCCCCCACGATGATCGCAGTGGAGTTCACTCTGCCGCTGAACTTGACGACGTTGGGCTGCTCGATGAAGACCACACCCAGGAGCGTGGCCTGGCCGCTGAAGTGCGGATTCATGTCCGCGGGGATGCGGACGTTCTGGAGGACCACGTCCGAGGAGGTGTCCATGCCGGCGTCCATGACCGTCGTGGCGTAGGCCTCAAACCGGTCCGGGTCCGGCTCCGGGAACTCGCAGGCAGGCACGCCCACGTAGACGTGGTCTAGTGCGTCCTTGCCCTTTTCGCCGCCCACGCTGGAGGCCTTGCCGATGTCCGGGTTGGCCGAGGGGTTCACGATCTTGACCTCGCCTGCGATCTCGGCAGGGCCCTGCATGGTCAGGCCGATCCAGTCGTCCATACTCTCGATGTAGGCGTTGGACTCGACGGACAGGTTCACTCCAACTACCTCAATGCTGCCGATCAGGGACAGGGGACCCTTGGTGGCCACGCCGAAGTCAAAGACGGTGTTGGCCTTGGTCGTCATGTCGTACCGGACGCCGATCTTGCGGCTGACCTGGCCGTGTGTGCCGGTGACCTCCACCTGGAACACGTTCGCAGTGGGCTGGGAGATCGTGGCCGCAAACCGCTCGCCGTCCGCACTGTTGAGGGTGATGCTGGGGATGGTGATCTGGCCTCCGCCGAGGGAGGGCGCAAAGGTCGTGATCCCCTGGTCCTCCAGTTCCGTTTGAACGGCATCGACCAGGCCCTGCAGACGCTCGTCGGCCGGCAGGGTCCCGGACAGGGTGACGCGGCCGAGCCAGTATCGAATGACCTGAAGCCCGGACTCGGCACAGCCCCTGGCCCGATTCCCTTGGATCTGGTTGACTGCGACCTGGACGTTGCCATTCGAGAAGGCCGCCATGGACATGGCCAGGACTGCAAAGATGGCGATGAAGATCATGGAGATGACCATCACCGCGCCTCGCTGCACCCGGCGACGGGTCATTGGAGAGTGTCGCACTGGTCCCCCTGCGTGAAGAAACCCCCTAAACCGTGGTTTTGGCCTCTTCTCCCCCCGCACCTCGCCCTTCCTCTCCCTCCGCTCAAGCCAAAGTATAGGGAACGAACGGGTCCGAGCCAAACAGAGGCCGACAGGGAAGAGGGGGTCAGACGGTCGGCGTGCCTTCCGCATGATAGGAACTGCGGGCAAAGGGCGCGGAGATCACCCAAGAGAAGCCCAGGTCCAGGGCCCTGTGCCTCCACTGGCTGAAACGGGCAGGGGGGATGTACTCGACCACCTCCAGGGCGTCCTTGGAGGGCCGCAGGTACTGACCCACGGTCAGGCGATCGCAACCGACCGCACGGAGGTCCTTGAGGACCTGCTCGACCTGGGCCTCGGTCTCGCCCAGGCCCAGCATGATTGAGGACTTGGTCTGGACCCCCGGGAGGGCCTGTTTGGCTGTGCAGAGCAGGTCCAGGGACCGCCGATAATCGCCGCCCTGTCGGGCCACGGGGTACAGGGCAGGCACGGTCTCTACG
>JAGOQT010000057.1 GCA_018007255.1 Phycisphaerae bacterium
ACCGGCAGCCCGCACTGGAAGGGACGCCGGACGCCGATGTCCCGTGGTTCATGTGGAAGACGGGGACCAGCTCGGGGCGCAGGGACGCCTGGGCCCTGGGCCACAACACCCGGTATGCCATCGGTGTGTGGATGGGGCGGTTCCGCGGCACGGGCCGGGCCGAGTACGTGGGGGTGGAGGCCGCAGAACCCCTCCTGTGCGGACTCTTCTGTCTGCCCCGGATACGAACGGACGCGGACCCCCCCGCGCCCGAACCCATCGGCACGTCCGGCCCCCCGCTGCTGCCCAAGGAGGTGGCACGCCGCCTGCGGATCACCACCCCGGGACCGGGGGAGGTCTTCATCGCCGTGCAGGGCACGGCCCTGGTCCACGCCCGCGCAAATCAGGACCGGGGGAACTCGTGGTTCCTGAACGGACGGCTGGAGGGCAGGGGTCAGACCCAACGGCTGGTCCTGGCCCCCGGGACGTACGAGCTTCTCTGCGTGGACCGCGACGGGTCGTCGTCCGCAGTGAGGTTCACGGTGTGCCCGCCCCAGACCCCGCAGGCAGGAAGTCAGACATCACCCGGTACGGGTGCTCCTCACGGCTGACGGTGAAGGCAGTGAAAGAGGATGAAGTCATGGAGGTCCTGGATGATCTTCAGCTCAACGTCCGTCATCTAAGGCAGCCAACAGGCTCCGCCCCTTGGAACCCCAAAGGGTAAAAGGGCAGAGTACAAAGTGTAACTAGTCCAGGGCCAAGCCTCAACGGCACACCCGGAACCCGATGGCCTGCTCACCGGAGCTCGGTGAGCGCCAGGAGCGGGCCGCCACACGGCAGAAGGGCTCACTGATGTGCCAGGAACCGCCACGCAGAACGCGAGGCCCACCTGTGTCAGGCCCTGTCGGATTGCCTGCAGGGCTCACACTGTAGTAGCCCAGACCGTACCAGTCCTGGCACCACTCCGACACATTGCCGCTCATGTCGCACAGGCCGTAGGCCCCCTGTGGACCGTAGTAGCCCACCGGAGAGGTATAGGGGTACCTCGTCAGATTCAGAGGATTGCAGCTGCTGCTGCCGTTCCAGTAGTTCGCCTTGCTGCAATCAATGGTGTTGCTGCCCCAGGGATACTGGTAGTACGGATTGTGATACCCCCCACGAGCCGCGTACTCCCACTCGGCCTCCGTGGGCAGACGATACCCATAGTAGTCGCAGAAGGCCTTGGCCCCGTACCAGCCCACATACACCACCGGATGGTTGGCCATGGACTTGCCGTCCCGGGTGCGGACCGTGAACCGGCCTTGGGTGTACTCGATCTGGCAGTAGCGAATGGAGGCGTCGACATCGCAGTACGGCTGTGTACGATTGTTGTCCGACGAGGCGTAAACCACCGCGCCAAGGTAGACCTGGATCAGGCCGTCGGCCATCGCTGCATTGAGAAACTGGGCATACTGGGCGTTGGTCGTCTCATACTTGCTCATCTGGAACCCGTCCAGCGTGACCGCGTGCACCGGCCTCTCAGCGGGCCGTCCCACACCGTCATGGTCTCCCATCTCGAACGTGCCGGCAGGAACATCCACAAACACCAAACCAGCACCCGGCTCCCACTGCAAACGAGGATAGTCATACCCATCCCAGATCACCCAAACATCATTGAAGTCCCAGCCGGCATCCGTGAACGTGCTCTGCATCTGCATCTCGGCCGTGGTCTTGCCGGTGCCACCGGCACTTGTTGCTTGGCCGGAAGTCTGCGTGTCCCAGAAACTCGCGGTCACTGTGCCCTCATCGTTGAGACCCAGCAGCCCGCCCACATTCTGTCCAGTCCCGCTGACTGTGCCCGCGCTATAGCACTGGGTGACAGCACCGCCGCTGTTGTATCCCAGCAGCCCGCCGACACGTGATTGACCGCTTACCTTGCCACTGCTGTAACACTGGGTCACAGTGCCCCTGTAGTCATGCCCTATCAGCCCGCCGACCGCGTATGCGCCTCCGCTGACCGTGCCCGCGGAGCAGCAATTGACCAGCGTGCCACCACAGCTATATGCAACTACACCGCCGACGTAATTGCCAAGGCCTGCGATGTCGACATCTATGAGCCGCAGATTCTTGACCGCCGCCCCAAAGTCCAGTTGCCCGAACAGGGCCACAAAGTCCTTGCCTCGAACCGTTAGATGGGCGATCCTATGACCGTTCCCATCGAACACGCCGCCAAAGATGGGCCCATCGAACGACCCACTTGTGTCATTGATGTCCGGGGCGATAACCGCGCTGTCGAACGCCCTCCCGCCCGGTAGGTTGGGGTCCAGGTCGATGTCGGCGGTCATGATGAAGTGCTTGTCGTAGTCGTTGGGTTCTTCGCCGAGGGCGATCAGATCAGCGGCCGTGGCGATCTGATACGGGTCGTTCGGCTCGCCTGTGCCGCCGCTGTACTTGGCCTGGACAGGGAGGCCGACCAGGCACACGCCCAATGTCAGTAGAAGAGTTCTCATGGTCTCAATCCTCCTGTAGTACAATGCGAGATCCAGGGTCGCGGAGTGTCAGGATTTCCGGAAAGAAGCGCAGAAACCTTGCGAGGGCAGGTCGATCGCCTGGAAAACGGTGTTCCGGGCAGCAGGGCGAGCCACGGACAGCAACCGAAGGGGCTGCAATGGGTACAGCGACTCCCCACCTGTCGAGGGCCTTTCGGGTCTGACCCGCACGGCCCGAGGCAGGACCTCGCCGCAACAGGGCCGGCCTCCGTGGCTGAACCATCTTCAGCCCTCCATTCCCCCATGCAGAACCAATAGACACCGGTGTGAAGAAGATGCCCTTGGTTCCCTCAGACCTCCAAACATGCAGTCTATCCCATGACCGATGTCCGCGTCAACCCGGAAATCTACTGGCCCGCATTCCTCACGAGGCTTCAGCCAGGTGGCCGGATCACACCCACTCCGCCGCCGGCAGTTGGCTGATGGCCTGACAGAGGACTGGCCCCACGTCCGCGGGTGCACCACGGGGATCCACGGTTGGGCCGCTTCCCCTGACAGTGGGGCCTGGAGCATTGATGGCGCCCCCCCTGCTGCCCAAGGAGGTGGCACAGCGCCTGCGGATCACCACCCCGGGACCGGGGGAGGCCTTCCTCGCAGTGCAGGGTACGGCCCTGGTCCACGCCCGCGCAAATCAGGACCGGGGGAACTCGTGGTTCCTGAACGGACGGCTGGAGGGCAGGGCGGTCAGTCCTTCAACACCATGAAGTCAAACAGGGAGTAACCGGTCTGCGCGTCGGGCTGCGGCCCGCGTCCCCTGGCCCGGCCTCGGGTCGGCTGCGGGGCCCGCTCCGTGGCGACCAGGCGGACGTATCGGGCCGTCGTGGTCTCGAAGGTCTCGTCCGTGACCGTGTACGATGCCCCGCGATTCGTGCTGAATACGTCCGTCCAGGCGGCCGCATCCGTGGAGGTCTGCACCTTGAACTCCCTGGCCGCGTTCGTGTTCCACTTGAGGAGGACGCGGTTGACCTGGGTCGGCCTCTCCAGGTCCACGCAGATCCACTGGGTCTGGCCGTCGCCGCTCTGCCAGTAGGTCTTCGCGTAATCCCGGTAGGTCTTGGGGATGGTGACATTCCGGGCCACGTTGTTCCCGTCCTCCGAGGAGGCCGTGACCTTCTTGCCCGCGGCCAGGTTGCGGCCGGGGTCGAATCTCCGCCAGGTGCCCGCCGCCACATCGATCTCCCAGTCCTGATGGTAGTTCAGGATCGGTGTGTCCCCGTCGAACTCCATGGGCAGGAAGAGGTAGTCGCCGTTTCGGCCCTCCGGCACGTTCTTGATCCAGCGGTCCCCGAAGTACAGGTAGACCGTCCCCTCCTTGCCCCGGATGGGAACGACCATGTCCACCTGCGAATCCCACGAATTGGTGGAGCCAGGGGTGGCCAGCGGCGAGGGCGGCGACCACGGGCCGGCCAAGTCCTTGGCCGTGTAGTAGTGGGTTCCGGACGACTCAATGCCCGCGGTGCGGGACGTTCCATAGTAGTAGAGGCTGTTCCGCTTGAAGAGGTGGGGCGCCTCGCGGCTGCGGATGTCCCAGAGGTAGATCCGTTTGTCCAGCGTGAGGTAATCCGGCGACATGAGGTAGATGCCGTGTTGGGCGTTGGTCCCCACGGCCCACGACACATAGCACAGGTAGGCCCTGTCCTCCTCGTCGATGTAGACCGAGCTGTCGCCCATACGGGCGTTCTCCACGAGCGTCTGGCCCCGGAACGTGAAGGGGCCCTCCGGCCTCTCCGCAGTGGCGATGCCCAGGTGCGCCCCGTTGCCGTCGTACTTGAGGGCCATGACATACTGCCGGGTCTTCTGGTTGTACACGACGTCGATGCGGTTCGCCTCCACCGGGCAGCGCAGGACAACGCCCTGGGCGGTCCAATGCACCAGATCGGTCGAGGTGTAGCAGTACTGCGCGCGGTGGAGGTCCGCCTGGGTGCCTCCATACCAGTAGTAGACGCCGCCGAACTGGACCAGGCAGCCGCTGCGGGTCAGGATGCGATCCCCGTTCTGATCGAGCCAGAAGAAGTCATTGTGAATGGTCCGATACCCCCCGGGCGCCGCAGTCTGGGCGGCATGCAGGTGGGAGCCGCCCCAGACGATGAGGCTGACCCAGATCCATGCTGAATGGTTCTCGATCCTCACAGGATTCTCCTCATGACAGGCCAGAGATCTTCCGTTGGGTCCCCGTGACACGTCCCCATTATAGGCGCACCGCGCGGGGATCGCCATGCGCAAACGCATCCATTCGCGCAGAGGCCCGCAGGGGCTCGCCGTTCTGGTCCTCGCCACGGTGTTCGGTGTCCTGGGCCGCTGCCCCGGCAGGGTTGCAGGCGGCGGGTCAGGGCCGGATGGGCGCGGCCGCAGCCGAGATTCCGCTTCCCATCCCCGGCGTGCCGGACTATGCTTTCGACTGGCTGTCTGTGGCGGTCACGGGCACACAGCCAACGGAAGAACGTCGGTCTTCAGAGAGCAGGAGAAACAACATGAAGACGAGAATCGGCCTTGGGATCATGCTCGCTTTGGCGTTCACGCTTCCTGTCGCCACGTTGATGATGGCCGCGCAGGCCGGGAGGGGGGCCGATGGCGCCCCGCCCAGGCCGGAGGGCCCGTGTGACGTCTACGCCGCTTCCGGCTGTCCTTGCGTAGCTGCCCACAGCACCACGCGGGCCCTGTACGCCTCCTACAACGGCCCCCTCTACCAGGTGATGCGCCAGTCGGACGGCAAGACCCTGGACATCGGCGTCGTCCAGCCCTCCGCAGGGGATGGGGGCGGATACGCGGACGCGGCCGCGCAGGACGCCTTCTGCGCCAACACGTATTGCTGGATCACCACGATCTACGACCAGTCCGGCAAGAACAACCACCTCGTGCAGGCGCCCCGCGGCGGGTTCAGCGGCCCGGCCATGGGCGGATTCAACAACATCCCGATCGCGGACATGGCCCCGATCACCGTCATGGGCCACAAGGCCTACGGCGTCTTCATCGAGCCGGGTATGGGCCTCCGCTGGAACGATGCGAAGGGCACTGCGGTCGACGACCAGGCGGAGGGGCAGTACTGGGTCGTGAGCGGCCATCACTACAACAGCGGATGCTGCTTCGACTACGGCAATGCCGAGACGGACAGCCGCGACGACGGCGACGGCACCATGGAGACGACCTACTTCGGCAACGCCACGGCCTGGTATCGCGGCCAAGCCCCGGGCCCGTGGATCATGACCGACCAGGAGAACAACCTGGTGGGTTGCGTCAACGAGTCCCCCAACGACAAGTACTGCCCGGACCTGCCGACCATCGCCTGGCGGTTCGTGACCGCTACGGCCGACGGCGAACCCCACCACTGGAGGTCCATGGGCGGCGACGCGCAGAAGGGCGATCTCAAGATCATGTTCGACGGAACGCGCATCAAGAACCCCAGGAGCAGCTACGACCCCATGCGCAAGCAGGGAGCCATCCTCCTGGGCAACGGCGGCGACAACAGTGTCGGCTCGCAGGGCACCTTCTATGAGGGCGCGATGACGGCCGCCAACACCTTCCCGACAAAGGAGATCCAACAGAAGATCCAGGCCAACGTGGTGGCCGCCCGGTACGATGTGCAGCGACTGAGCCTCGCGCCGGCGTCGGCGACGGCCACGCCGCCGGGACTTCAGACGTTCTCGCCGGGCTCCTCCCAGGACACCACGGTGACGTTCACGAACACCTCGGGGGCGCCCGCGACGGGCGTCACCCTGAGCCTTGCGGTTCCCGCGGGTTGGACCTCGGCGGTCTCCGGCTCCGCGGAGACGTCGAAGAGGTTTGCGGACCCGGTCGCGCCGGGCGCGACCGCGAGCGCGACCTTCAAGGTCACGTCGGGGCCGGCGGCCTTCAACGGCGATCTGGTCGCCAACGCCTCCTGGACGGCGAACGGCCGGACCCAATCCGAGAAGATGGCCGAGAAGGTGCGGAACGTCAGGCCGGTCAAGATCAACGAGTTCGCGAACTCGTTTATTGAGCTCTACAACGCCGGCGACAGCCCCGTGGACATCTCGAACTGGACCCTGACCCAGCACCCGACCCAGCAGCCCATCTTCTCGTCCGTAAAGGTCCCGGCCGGGACGAGGCTTGCGGCCAAGGGCTTCTACCTGCTCGGCCTGGCCCACTCCGGGCTGGCGGTCTCCGCCAAGAAGGGAGACACGACCCTGTACGTGCGGGGCGTGGAGGGCATGTCGGTCGGGGATGCGATTGAAATCGACAGCGGCTCCGCTGTGGAGACCCGCAAGATCACCGCGATCCGAACGCCCGCTCCCCCCTCACAATCCGGCGGAGGCCGCGGCGGATTCGGTGGAGGGCGAGGAGGCGGGTTCGGCGGCCCCACGACGGTCTGGCAGCCCCTGCCCGACGGCCCGGTGATCACGATCCCGGCCGGCTCGACCAGCGCACCGGTCACGAGTACGGCTGGCTTCGAGGTCGGGCAGAAGATGGCCATCGGCTATGGCGCGACCTATCCCACCGTTGCGAACACCGTGGAGAAGTACGAGGTGGTCACGATCACCGAGGTCGGCAAGCCGGGCACGCAGGCCTGGCTGTCCATGGACGCGAAGGCCGGCGACACCAACATCAAGGTGTCCTCCGTCGCCAACATCTCGGTCGGGGACAAGATCCGGCTGGACATCGACAGCGTCGGCCATGGGATCGAGACCGTCACCATCACGAAGGTCGGCACGCAGTCGGCGAGGAACACCTTCGCCGGTCCTTTGAGGGCGGATGAAGATCCGGGCACGGGCCTCGACCTGGCCGAACCGCTCAAGTTCAACCACGCGTCCAACATGCCCTTCAGCGCGAGGGGAACGGGGATCCGCTTCCAGCCGGCGACGGCCTTTGACCACAGGAGCAACGAGCCCGTCCTGCCACTCGGCACGAGCATCACGCTGGACAAGGCCCTGGACAAGGACCACGAGATCCACGCTGCGGTGCGCAGCGAGAAGGTCACGACTGCAGGGTATCAAGGGACCTCCAAGCCCAACCAGTGGTTCGGGGGCCCTGCCCTCTCCAATGCCGGCAACATGGTGTTGCGCGATGCCGCCGGCCTGGTCGCGGACAGCCTCAACTTCGGCGGCCTCGTCGATCCTTGGGCGGCCGAGGGCTACCAGGCCACGTCCCCGGGGAGCGGATGCAGCGCACCCGCGCCCGGCGCAGGCGGAAGGGGTGGCTTCGGCGGGCGGGGCGGCGCGGCTGCGGATGCGCCCCAGAGGAGCGCAGGCCGGTTCCCGGACGGAGCCGACACCGACACCAACTGCCGCGATTTCCTGGTCCAGACCGCCACCGCCCTGTCGGCCGATTCGGCCGCCGGCGCGAACAACATCAAGGTTGCCAGCGTGGCAGAGTTGGACGCAGGCCAGACGATCTTCATCGACACGGGGGAGAACCGTGAGACGGCCGTCATCGCGACGGTGGGCACGCCGGGCGCAACCACGGTGGCCACCGCGACCGAGGCGGGCGCGACCGTGATCCCCGTCGCCAACGCGATGGGGTTCAGCCCCGGACAGACCATCACCCTTGACAGCGGCGCCAACCTTGAGACGGCGGTGGTGGCCTCCGTCTCCGGCGGGCGCGGCGGCAGAGGGGGCAGAGGCGGCCCTGGCGGTCCGGGCGGCGGCAGAGGCGGTCCTGGCGGCGGGAGCACCATCACCGTTTCGGCGCCCCTCAAGTCTGCCCATGCGGCCAATGCACAGGTCTCCGGCTCCGGCGTCACGCTCAAGTCCGCATTGACCAAGGCACATGCCCGCGGGGCGCAGGTCGGCGGCAGCGGTCCCACGCCCGGTGCCCCCAACCAGTATGCCAGGAGGTAATGGGGAAAGGCTTGGGGCCCCCAGACGCGGCATCCCCTGTGTGGGGGCCCCGTAGCGTGTGCGCAGGTCGCAGAGCCCTGTGATGGCCCGCTCCATACTCAAGAGGATCTGACCTTGGTTGCCCGCGACGAAAGAACCCGTCCTCTCCGGTCCTGGCCGTGGTGGCGTTGGGTCTTGACAGGCTTGAGCACCCTGGCTCTGGGGTTGAGCGTCTATCTGAGTGCGCATGCATTGGCGGGCGGGCCGGTGATCGGCTGCGCCAGCGGCAGCGCGTGTGACCAGGTGCTCAGCAGCCGGTGGTCCACGATCCGGGGTGTGCCCGTGAGCGGCCTGGCTGCGGGGGCGTACATGGCCATGCTGGTGGCCAGCCTGTGCGTCGGTCCGGCCACTGCGGCACCGGTCCGGCGACTGGCCTGGGCTGGGATGCTGGTTCTGGCCGTCGCTGCTGCCGGCAGTGCCGCGTGGTTCTTCTTCCTGCAGAGATGGGTCATTGGGGCGTTCTGCCCCTATTGTACGGCCACGCACATCACCGGCCTGCTCGTGGCGGCCTTGGTCCTCTGGCGAGCGCCCCTGCAGTTCGACAACGATACCGCCGACGTCACGCCGGCCGCACCGCTGCGCGTGATGGGCCCCTGGCCCGCAATCGGCCTGGCCCTGGTCGGTCTTGCCCTGGCCGGCCTCCTGGCGGCCTGCCAGGTCGTCACGAATCCTCCAGCCGCGTATCGCGGCGGCGAGTCGCAGGCCGCGCTGTCCGGCCTCGATCCTTGCGCCGTGCCCCTGGTCGGCTCGCCGGATGCCCTCTACGTCGTCACCCTACTCTTCGACTACAAGTGCCCACATTGCCAGGAACTCCATTTCCTGCTCGATGAGGCGGCTCGCCGCTATGACGGTAAGCTGGCCTTCGCGCTGTGCCCAACGCCGTTGAACACCCAGTGCAATCCCTATGTCTCCCGCGACGTCGATGCCTACAAGGACTCCTGCGAACTGGCCAGAGTCGGCCTGGCGGTCTGGCTGGCCGACCGCAAGGCGTCCCCTGCCTTTGACCTCTGGATGTTCTCGATGGAGTCCGGAGACCGCTGGCGCCCGCGAGGCCTCGACGCAGCCAGGGCCAAGGCGGTCGAGCTGGTCGGGCAGGCCGCGTTCGATACGGCGTGTGCCGACCCCTGGATCGACCGGCATCTGCAGACCTCCGTTCAGGTGTACGGCGCCACCATCCGGAGCGGTCACAACGCCATCCCCAAGATGGTCTTCGGCTCGCGCTGGGTCATCCCCCAGCCCTACGACGCGGACGACCTGGTCTCGATCCTGCAGACCAGCCTGCACATACCCCTGCCCTGAGCCGGCGGTCATGCGGGGGCCGACGATCGCCCAGGTCGAGGACCTGCCTCTTGCCGCTCCAATCCGGGCGTGGATCCAAGCACCAAACCATGGGTAGAGCTTGGGTTATCTCCGGACGAGCCCCCTCACTGCGCCAGACCAGGCTTGGCCATCTGCTGATCCAGAACAGGGGGATTCGGGCAGACTTCCTTGGACAACCCTGGACAGTTGGGTAAGTCGAGGGACTGGCCAGAAACGCCCTTGGATGCTCAAAAACGCGGTTTTCGGGGTCCTATCGCAATGGGCAGGGGCGGAGTTGAACCGCCGACACACGAATTTTCAGTCCGTTGCTCTACCAACTGAGCTACCTGCCCGTGGTCACTGGGACTCAATCTACAGTCCTGCCAGGTGCGTTGCAAGGGCAAATTGGCCGTGCATTTCAGTGTGGAAAGGACTGGTGCACTGCGGTATAGTATGGGGTGCCGTGCGATCGTGATGGCACGGCCGAAGAGGACATCTTTCATCGGCCGGGTCCCATGCAAGCCGAGCCCGTGAACCTGGTCAGGCGGGGAACCGAGCAGCCATAAGCGTGTGCTGGGCGGTGCCGTGGCCAACCCGGCCGGCCTTTTTGATTTACGATGTGACATCTACGAATGTCCATTTCGGCGGCTGGAGGCCGGTACAATGAATCGGGACGAGCTGCTGGAGAGGACAAGGCAGTTCGGGCATCATGTCTTACACCGTTCTAGCCAGGAAGTACAGGTCCCAGACCTTCGATGACGTAGTGGGGCAGGACCCCGCTGCCAAGACCCTCAAGAACGCCATCCGGAGCGGACGGGTCGCGCACGCCTACCTGTTCTGCGGGACCCGCGGCGTGGGCAAGACGACCATGGCCCGGATCCTGGCCAAGGCCCTGAACTGCCACGCCTCTCAGCAGCCGACCCCGGACCCCTGCTGCCGGTGCGAGAGCTGCACCGCGATCAACACGGGCGAGGACATCGACGTGCTGGAGATCGACGGGGCCACCAACAACGGCGTGGACCAGGTCCGCCAGCTGCGGGAGAACGCGATGTACAGGCCGGCCCGCAGCCGGTTCAAGATCTACATCATCGACGAGGTGCACATGCTCAGCACCTCCGCCTTCAACGCCTTGCTCAAGATCCTGGAGGAGCCCCCGTCACACGTCAAGTTCATCTTCGCCACAACGGAGCCCCACAAGGTCCTGGCCACGATCCAGTCCAGGTGCCAGCGGTTCGACTTCCGCAATCTGCCTGTGGCCGACATCGTCAGACAACTGAAGGCCGTGCTCCAGAGCGAGGGCCTGACCGCCCAGGAGGACCTGGTCGTGGCCCTGGCCAAGATGGCCAACGGCTCCATGCGGGACGCCCTGAGCCTGTTGGACCGCCTGATCAGCGTGGGAGAGCCCCTCGAGGCGGGCCTGCTGGGGCAGTACCTCGGCCTGCCCGACCTCCAGCGGGTCTACGCCCTGGTGGATGCGATCGGCCAGGGCCAGGCCGGTCCGTCCCTGGCCGCAATGGACGGCCTCCTAGCAGGGGGCCTGAGCGAACTGCAGGTCGTGGACGCCCTGATCGAGGCCCTGCGGGACCTGATGGTCCTCAAGACCGCGGGGCCCGATTCCTCTCTGGTCATCCTGACCGCAGAGCAGCTCAAGACCGCACAGGGTCTGGCCGCCCGGTTCGACGCCCCTGCCCTGGTCTACGCGGTCACCGCCTTGGAGCGGCTCCGCTGGCCGGTCAAGAACTCTGAGACGCCCAGGGCCCTCCTGGAGGCCACGGTGCTGCGTCTGGCCATGAGCGAGCACTTCCTCGACACAGGGCTGTTGGCGCAGGGCCTGTCCGCCGGCAGCGCAGATCCTAAAAAAAAATGCCTCGCTGAGGACGTCCCCCGGCCCGGACCGACCGTCAGCCTCGGCCCGCCGGCGGGCTGCGCCGCGCCGGATCCCCTCGTACCTGCCCAGGGTCCGCCGCTCCAGGAATGGTGGACCCAGACCCTCAAGGCCATCGAGGATCGGCTCGACAAGGGCACGCCCGGCCTGCTGGCCCGTGCAGTCCCCGTGCGATGGGAACAAGGGGTCCTGACCCTCTTGTTCGACCGCGGGGCCAAGGTCCAACACCAGATGGCACAGGCCAACGGACGGCCCGCGCAGATCGCCGAGGCCCTCAGGGACCACCTCCACACCCAGGCCCGGGTCGTGATGGAGCTGGCGTCCGGACCGGATGACGCCAAAGGCCCGGCCGCCCCCGCTGGGCCCAAGGCCAGACCCAAGCCCAAGAGTCGGGAGGTCCTGGACGATCCGGCGGTCCGGACCCTATTGCTGGGCCTGGATGCCACGATCACGGGCATTGAGGAATAGAGGACCTCGCACGCAAGGCCCGTGTGAGCAGCCCCGGACCGCCGGGGCGGCTCGATCCGCGCAGAAGACGGGATTGACCAGGCATCGTAGGCACACTATACTATGGGTAGACATACACGTGGGGCATTGGACGGTACGGAGAGATCGAGGGGGCCAGTTGAGGTGATCTTCTTCCCGAGAGCGGCCCCGGTCCCTTGGGTCGGGAGGACCCTGCATGGGATCATCCAGCAGACGACATCAGGCAGTTGCGCCAAGGCCTCGGCCGAGGGCCCAGGGTACAGCGACCTCGCCCCGTGCGGCTCGCCCAGCCCAGGCCGGCGAGGACCGGCTTCGAGCCCTGCTCGATAGCCTACCCCACGGGGTCCACGAGATCGACCTGGCCGGGACGATCGTGTTCTCCAATCCGGCCATGGATCGAATGCTCGGATACGATGCGGGAGAGCTCAAGGGGCGCAAGGTCTGGTCCCTGGAGGCGGGGGATCCCGAGCCTCTGCGGGCCACCATCCGGGGCCTGGTCCGCGATCAGCCCCAGCCCGAACCCTATCAGGGCACCTGGGCGACCAAGGGCGGCCGCCCCCTCCATGTCCAGGTAGACTGGAACTACAGGCGGGATGAGAACGGGAACCTGGTCGGCCTGGTCTCTGCGGTCACGGATGTCACGGAGCGGAGACAGGAGGAACAGCAGTCTCGAGAGGTAGCCTTGCGCTACGAGACCATCCTGAAGGAGATCCCCGACATCATCATGGAGGTGGACGCCAACAGGGTCTACACCTGGGCCAATCCGGCCGGATACGCCTTCTTCGGCAAGGACGTCATCGGCAAGGAGGCCGCGACCTACTTCGAGGGCGACCAGGACACGTACGACTACGTCAAGCCCCTCTTCAGCGGCGACAGCGAGGTATTCTATGTGGAGAGCTGGCAGCGGCGTCAAGACGGCGAACGGCGGCTGCTGGCCTGGTGGTGTCAGGCCCTGAAGGATCAGGACGGCCGCGTGGTGGGCGCCCTGTCCACGGCCCGTGACATCACGGATCGCAGACGGGCCGAACAGGCCCTGCGCGAGAGCGAGGAGCGGTTCCACCTGGCGGTCCAGGGGGCCAACGACGGTCTGTGGGACTGGCCGGACATACAGCAGGACGCCCAGTGGTGGTCTCCCAGATTCTACGAGCTGATCGGCTATAGACCCGATGAGATCGAGGCCAAGAACTCGGTCTTCAACAGCCTGGTCCACCCCGAGGACCTCGCCCGGGTCCTGGCCGCGTCCCGCGCGGACAGCGTGGGCCAGCCGTTTGAGGTCGAGTATCGGCTCCGCGTGCGGTCCGGCGAGTACCGTTGGTTCTCGACCCGGGGGGCCATCGTGCGGAGCCCGGAGGGCGTGCCGGTGCGGATGTCCGGATCCCTTCGAGACATCACGGATCGTCGAAAGGCCGTGTCCGAGCGAATGGCCTATCAGGCCAAGCTCAAGTCCCTGACCTCCCAGGTGGCCCTGGCCGAGGAGCGGGAGCGGAGGCGGATCGCCGTGGGGGTGCACGACGACATCGGCCAGAGGCTGGTCCTGGCCAAGTTGGAGCTCCAGTCCATTCGCCGGGCAGCTTCCCATCCGGATCTCGCGCAGGGCATCGATCGCGTGTGCGCGCTCATCGACCAGACCCTGCAGGAGGCCCGCTCCCTCGCGTTTGATCTGAGCAACCCGGTGCTCTACGAGGTGGGTTTCGACGCGGCCGTGGAGTCCTGGCTGAACCGCCAGATCGAGCAGAGGGCCGGGATCCGATGCGACTTCGCCTCGGACCTGGCCGGGGCCAAGCTGGATGAGACCATGGCCGTGGCCCTGTTCCAGGCCGTGCGGGAGGTCTTGACCAACGTGGTCAAGCACTCCAAGGCCAAGGCCATGAAGGTGCGGATCCAAAGGGCCAAGGGCGAGGTCTGCGTGACCGTGGAGGATGACGGGGTCGGGTTTGACCCGGCCATCCTGGACTGGTCAGCCGAGTCCCAGAGGGGATTGGGCCTGTTCAATGTGAAGGAGCGGATCGAGTACCTCAAGGGCCGCCTGGAGATCCACTCGGCCCCGGGCCAGGGGACCACCGTGATCCTGGCCGTCCCGTTCAAGGCAGCAGACGGCCCGGTCCTGAGGCCGGGCGGCAAGGTGCAGGATGCCCGGGCCAGGGGGGCTGACCGCACGTGCACCGCACCCCCCCGGTGACGTCTGTCGGCGGTCATCACGACGGCCCAGCCACGTAACCCGAAAGACAGACCAGGGCCCAGGCCAGGAGGGACACGCCAAGGGCCACACCCAGCGTCTCCAGTGCCGTGACCACAGCCAGTCTTGCGGTCCATCGGTCTTGCACTGCGTCAGACCCTCACAAAGACCCTCTTGCGGTACAGGAGATAGAGAAACACGCATTCGACCAGCAGGAGGCTTGCCGCGTTCAGGACGCCGCCGATCCCCCGGCCGTTCAGGGCGAGCCACGTCACGGTGTCCAGGTATCCGTTGATCCCGCCGAAGAGCCTCCTGGCTATGCCGTCGAGGTCGAGGAGCCCCGCCCCGAGGTAGATCAGGATGGGATTGACGCCGATGACGACCAAGGGCAGGGTCCAGGCCCGCCACTGCCACACGTCGATCACGAGGTAGAAGAGGGCCAGCAGCAGCATCGCCCACCCTGCGGCGAACAGGACGAACGAGCTGGACCAGCAGTTCTTGATGATCGGGAAGCCTGCAGCCTGGACCCACAGGGCCAGGACCAGAGAGGCCAGACCGCCGAGTGCCAGACCGCCCGTCTTGCGCAACGCGGATCGCCCCTGGTCCATGAGCCGCCGGCCGCAGATCGCGCCGATCAGCGCCAGGGCGGCCCCTGGGATAGGGAGGAAGATGCCCTCAGGATCATGGGTCGGACGATAGGTCCGGCCCGGAAGCAGGCACCGGTCCAGGTATCCGGTGAAGAACCCCTCCGGGGTGATTACGCCGGCCTGGGCGGGCCCGCCTCCTGCAGGGGGCACTGCGATCCACTGGCTCGCAGCCCAGTAGCCCAGGAGGATGCCGGCCGCCCAGATCGCCTGGCCCCGGACCTTGGTGTTCAGGACCACCAGGGAGGCGATGAGATAGGACAGGCCGATCAGACCCAGGACGCTGGCAAACCGGAACTGTGAAAAGTCGAAGTATGCGGTGCCCCACTTGAACCGCAGGAGGCCATTGTGGACCATGCCAAGCAGTACGAGAAGGAACGCCCGCCGCATCACGCGGAGGTAGAGCCTGGTCTTGGGCTCGCCCTGTTC
>JAGOQT010000058.1 GCA_018007255.1 Phycisphaerae bacterium
GCCCAGGCCTGCCCCGTTGTCGGTCAGGGGGGCGGACACGTCCAGACTGACCAGGGGCACGATGACATCGACACCCCACTTCCCGCCCCACAGGAGGGTCTTGTCCGACTGGTAGATCAACTGGTTCAGACTCACCCAGACGTCCACATCCGCGTTGGGAGGCCCGTCTTTGAGTTCGTCGGCCGTGTAGTACTGGAGGTACTCGGCAAAGTAGAACCCGGGACCTGCCGGCGGACCGCCGTCCAAGAAGCTGGTGAACCCAAGGTTCACCGAGGGCTGGCGGTAGGACCAGGCCGGGCCCGCCAGGACCAGCAGTCCCAGGGCCGCTGCCGCAACATACGTCGACCATCCTGTTCGAGTCATGTGTTCCCCTTTCCCCAAAAGCCCAGTCTGCACCATGGCTGTCACACGACTCCCCCGTCACGTCTGGTGCGCAAGGATAGCAGGGCTCGTGAGGTTGTCAAGTCGGAACTCAGCCCCGCTGTGCCTGGCTCCACATCCTGCGCACGGTCTGCACGTCCGTGCCGTCCAGCACGACCCTGCCCCGGTCCAGGAGGATCAGGCGGCTGCAGAGATCGGAGGCCCAATCCAGGTCGTGTGTGGCCACGAGCATCGCGGCGTCCAGGCTGCGGAGCGTCCGGATCAGGCCCTGCTTGGCAGGTGGGTCCAGGCCGGCCGAGGGCTCGTCGAGCAGCAAGAGCGGCGGGTGGGTGACCAGTGCGCCCGCAAGGGCGACCCGCTGCTTCTGGCCGTGGGAGAGGTGATGGAGCGGCGATTCGGCCAAGTCCGCGATGCCGAGGGAACCCAGGGTCTGCCCCGCCGCGGCGAACGCCTCGCGTGGGTCCACACCTTGGCGGAGCAGGGCAAAGGCCGCGTCCTCGATCACCTTGGGGAACAACAACTGGTCCTCGGGGACGTTGAACAGAAAGCCGATCTCCTGCCTTACCCGGGCCAGGGTGGCGCGAGAGACCTGCTGCCCGCAGACCTGGATACGGCCCTCGTGTGAGACCAGGCCCGCGGCCGCCATGAGCAGGGTGGTCTTGCCCGATCCGTTGAGTCCGAGCAGGCCCACCCGCTCTCCAGGCGCGACCGTGAGACAGACCCCTTGCAGGGCGGGCGGTTCGCCGGTCTGGTACCGGACGGTGACCTGGTCGAAGACGATCGCCGGCCCTCTCATCCGATCCCTCCAAGGCGGAGGCCCAGGGCCAGCGCCAAGACCGCGACCGTGACCCAGAGGGTGACTGCGTCCACACGTGTCATGGAGGGATGGCGGGGCCCATGGGTGTCTGTCTCGCAGTAGCCCCTGACCTCCATGGCGGCGCCTACCCGTTCCGCTCGCACGAGGAGCCGTGGCAGCCAGACCCTGGGGATCGAGGCCACCAAGCGGAGGGAGGTCCACCAGCCGGCAGATGCCCCCCGCACGGCCATGGCCGAGGCGACCCGCCGTGTCTCGTACACCAACTCGGGCGTCTGGTGCACGATCTGAAGGAGGATTGCCGAGGCCACGGACGGCACAGGCAGCCTAAGCATCCCGTCCCTGAGGTGGCTCGGGGTCAGTGTGGTGGCTGTGCATGTGGACACGAGGATCCCGGCCATCCCGTGCCAGAGGATACCCCACGGCGGGGCCATGGCCGCCCACCAGGGGTCTGGACGACTCGGGCCCCAGGCCCAGATCAAGGGCACGAGAAGCACGTAGGGTAGGAGGACGGCCAGGCCGAACAGGGCGAAGGACCGCACGACGCGCAACGGCGTGCCGCACGCGGCGACCCAGGACGCAGCGGCCATTGCGGTGAAAACGATCCCTGTGGCCGTTGTGGCGGGTGCGACCGTGCACGCAACGAACAGCACAGCCCCGGCCAGGATTCGGACCTGGGGACTCAGGCACGAGACCGGCCCCAGACCACAACCCAGGATGGAGTGCCAGGACGTCCGCATGGTGGCCTATCCGGACCGCCCCGGGTTCCTTCGGATCTTGGCCACAGGCGGGACCACTGCAACCATCAGGAGGATCCCGGGCCAGCCCTTGACGAACGACAGACCGGCCAGAAACCCGGCCGGAAGCTCGACGATCAGGGAGAAGACATACACCAGACCCACGTACAGGCATCGCCCGAGAAGGAGCACGGGGATCAAGACGAGCCACTCGTTGATCTTGGGCCGCCATTGCACGAGGGCGGCAATCAGACCGGCCATGGCCGCCAACTCCAAGGCCATGAAGGCGGCCACAGGGGGGTAGAAGGGCGGCATCCCGGTCACCGCGCCGGAAAGAAGGGGCACGATGCAGGCCGTCGCCGAGGCGGGCAGAGGCCGGACAAAGAAGGCCAGGGTGACCAAGGGCAGGTACATGGGCATCAGGACATGCCCGAGCTGCACCACATGAAACAGGGCCGGCAGGACCAGTGCTGCAGCTCCGAACACACCGCAAAGGGCCAGGTCTCGCGCTGGGAGGGTCCCCTTCATGCCTGCCCCTAGAAGGATCCGATCTGGGTGCCGTTGGCCAGGCGCATCCGCACGATCACCCCCTTCTTGGTCCGGGGATCAAACCAGGTGGCCTTGGGCACGGGGTAGTTCAACCGCTTGAGGCGGAGCTCCTCGGCCTGGTCGAAGCCGGGACCCAGACTGAACAGGACCCAGCTGACCGGCGACCGGCCCGGACTGGTGTACAACCGGCCGTCCTGGGTGTCGCCGTGCGGGAATCCGTCGGGCACCCACAGGCTCGCCCCCTCCTTCAGGACCGTGGTCCGGTTGTAGATCAGGGTCCCCGTGGAGCGGTACTTGTAGGTGTAGCCCGCATTGAACCGGTCCTCGATCCCTGCGGACAGGAACGTGGTCGGGTTGGGCGGCGGGAGGTACCTGCTTTCCGCCAGTTCCGCGGGCAACGGGTAGAAGTGGCTGCCGAGCATGCAGTCCACGCGGGTGGGGGGGTACAGGCCCCTGTTGTCCATGGCATAGGCCTCCAGGGCCAGACCGATGTCCCTCAGCTCCGCATGCACGGCCAGGACCTTGGCCTGGATCCGGGCCCTGCCCAGGGTCGGCAGCAGGATCCCCATCAGCAGGGTGATCAGGGCGGTTACGACCAGGACCTCGATCAGCGTGAAGGCCGGCCGTGCTCGCGAGTCGATGCGTCCATTCATTGCGAATTCCGCCAGGCGTGCGTACCCTTTCATCCTACTGGATGTCTGCCATCCGATGCTCCGGACTGGCCAGGACCTTGCCGTTGCCGTCGTAGTTGGGGACCCAGAGCCGGTAGCCGGCCCTGAGGTCCGTGCTGTCCTGATCCAGGATCCCGATCACGTCAAAGGGTTCGGTCAGGTTCCGGGAGCCGGCATAGATCCCGGTCCCTCGCCCGAGCCGGACAGGGAAGGTCAGGCCGCCGTCCGTGACCTGCAGTATGGCGTTCGGCGCCCAGGCGGTGGGGTCCACGAATCCCACACCCCGGATCTTGACCAATCGACCCTGGTAGTGCTCGCAGCCGGATAGGCGGCTGGCGTCGAAGAGGAAGCCATCCTGGGGATCCTTGAGCTGGGCCAGAGAGATGACCTCCGGCGAGGGCAGGCTGCCCTTGGACAACACTTCGATGGAGAAGTCGTAGTCGGGGTGGTTGTTGTGCTGCTCATTGATGTTGTTCTTGCCCTTGTAGGCCAGATAGGGGCCCGAGACCCGCACCCGATCGCCGGGGCTGAACTGAGCGGCGTTGAGCCGGGTCAGTTCTGCGATGAACTGGTCGTTCGTATAGCCCCCATCCAGGCCGACCCAGGGCAGGTTGTTATACAACTGGGCCATGAACACGGCGGTCCCTGCATGGTCCTCGCCCTGCCCCTGGACGAAGATCTGCCACTGGCCGCCCAGGCCAAGAGGCGTGGTGATCGTGTCGTCCGGGGTCGGATCGAGCAGGTCCCCGGGGTGGTTCAAGACGATCCCCTCCAGGACCACACGGCTGGTCTGTGCATAGGCCTGCTCGCCCGTCTCACCGACGGCCTGGAACTGGGCATGGGTGACCAGCGAGGGCTCCTCCGCCCGGAGACCCGGTGCCAGGAGCACACCCATTGCGACTGCACACGCGACTCTCTTCATGGCACGTTCCTCCAAGCAGGTCGACCCAACGACCAACAGAACGCGCATAAGATTATCGGATTGGTGCTACGGCGTCAACCGGTCTCCTGCCCCTTTTCAGCCAGGAACGATCGGCTAGAATGACAGACTCGGCTCGGTCAATGTGGAAGTGGATACGGGAGATTGGATCGTATGCAAGGCCTGGAACGAATAGGCGTGTCGCTGGACAAGGACCTCCTGGCTGGGTTCGATGCCCTGATCGCGGAGAAGGGATACGCAAGCCGGTCCGAGGCGATCCGAGACCTGATCCGCCAGGACCTCAGCGAGGCCAAGCTCGATGACCCGCACGCCCAGGCCTTTGCAGCGGTCCTGTTGGTGTACGACCATCACGTCACGAGGCTCTCGGACAAGCTCCTGGATCTCCAGCACTCACACCTGTTGGAGACCATCTCCTCCCTGCACGTGCACCTGGACCACCACCATTGCCTGGAGGTCATCGTCCTCCGAGGGTCCGTGGGCCAGATCCGCCGGGTGGGCGACCAGATGGCCAGCCTCAAGGGCGTGCGCCTCGGCCGGGTGAACCTGGTCACCGTGAAGGACTAGTCCGGGATCTCCAGCCTCGTGCCGGGGTAGATCCGGTCCGGGTCCTGGATGACCGAGCGATTGGCCCCGACGATCTTGCCCCACAGGTTCGGCGTGTTGTAGTACCGGTCCGAGATGTCCGACAGGGTCTCCCCCTCCCGCACGACGTGCGTCCGCTTAGGTGCGGGCGCAGCCACAGGGGGTGCGGCGACTGGGGCCGCGGAGGCCTGGGCCGGAGGCCCCTGCTGCGAGTAGGGCAGGGGCGACTGGCCGTAGGGCGAGGTCGTACCGCTCAGAGGCTGGCGGATTCCCCTGTTGGGATCCGGACCTGCGACCGGCCCTGCCGGCTGCGCAGCGGCCGCCGCTGTGGGCTGAGGGCCGGCAGGCCACGGGGATGGGGGCTGGGTATAGCCCGGCTGGATTGGGCTGGGCTCCTGCTGCCGCGCCGCCGCGGGCTGGCCCTGGGCATACCCAGGCCTCGGGGAGCGGCCCCTCAGGCCGAGCCAAGCCCCGATGAGGATGACCACGATCAGCCCAGCCAGCATCCCAATCTTGTAGTCCTTTTTCACAGGCCACCGTCCTTCCTTGAGTTACGACATCGATCAGGGCTTGGATACGCCAGACGCCCTCTTGCCCAACAGCAAGACCGGGGCGGAGATGGCGATCGAAGAGTACGTTCCGACCAGGATGCCCAGGCCGATACAGTAGTTGAAGCCTCGCAGGCCCTCCCCGCCGAAGAAGTACATGACCCACACCACCACGAGCGTGGCCACCGAGGTGATCAGGGTCCGGGACATGGTCTCATTGATGCTCGCGTTGATGGTCCCGGGTACGAGCTGCGCCTTGCGGCGGTTCTCGCGGATTCGGTCATATATAACGATCGTGTCGTTGAGGGAGTACCCGACCAGGGTCAGGAACGCAGCGATCATATTGAGGTCGATCTTGAAGTCGCCGATGAGCAGGGCCTGGCCGATCGCCGTTCTGGCCACGAAGGTGCAGACCGCCACGACCCCGAGCATGATGCACACGTCGTGGATCAGGGTGACCATGGCCCCAAGGCCGTATCGGAGGCTCCCGAACCGGATCCAGATGTAGGCCATCAGGGCCACCATGGACAGGACGATGGCGATCAGGGCCCGGGTCTTCTGCTCGCCGCCGACCGAGGGGTCGATCTGGGTGACCCGCGGCAGGGAGGTCTCCAGGCTTGCGGCCGTCAGGACCCGGGTCTTCTCCGTGTCCTCGTACTGGGTCCATTCCTCCTCCGTGAACGAACGGAGCCCCGCCTCCGGATGGACCGTGACATAGGCGAACCGGTCGACCGGAAGGTTGGGGTCGATCTCGGCCATGCCCGGTCCCAGGAGCTTGTAGGTGCACCAGCCCAGTTGCTGCGCGTCGGGCTTGAAGAGCAGGTCCCCAATCCGCTGGTCGATCTCCTGGAGCGGCACCGCCCGGCTGATCTTGCACTCGAGGACCAGACCCCCCATGAAGTCGGCCAGGTTCGGATGGGCTTCCACAACCGAGTCGTTCACCTGGGTGGTGGAGGCGATCTGAGGCTCCAGGTTGTGCTGGATGGCCAACTCATCCTTGAACGCGGTCTCCACGATCCGCTTGACGACCTCGTCCACCACGGGCGTCGAGACCGTGGCGTTCGGGAACGCCTCGGCCAGTGTGGTCTGGACCAGGGTCGTGTTCATCTGGGTGGTCGTTACGGCAAACCGGTTCGCGGCCTCCTCCTTGACCACCAGGTTGCGGAGCGGCTGGCCGGCCTTGGCCTGCGCCTTCGCAATCTCCTGTTGCACGGCCTGGACCGTCCGGGGTCCCTCGGAGAAGGCCACCGTCACGCGGGTCTTGTTCGTCTCCGTGGTGGTGATCTCGAACTGGCGGCGAGTCGTCCCCACACTGATGACGTTTGCCGCTTGCAGGGCGGGACTGATCCCCTCGGCCGCCTTGCGGAGGCGGTCCTGGACCTCCTGCCGGGTCAGGTTCACGCCCTCCTTGAAGTTAAGTTGCACGGACATCCCGCCCGTGAACTCGATGTCGTACTTGTTGTTCGTGACAGGGTCCCGCATGAAGAACACGGCCAGCCCCGCCACGATCGCCAGGCCCGACAATGTGAAGAACAGAGGCCGAAGCCCCATCCAGTTGACCTTGGGGACCCGGATCAGGCTCATCATCATGAGGCGGTCCTTGATCAGACCGTGGGCCAGCAGCCAGTCGAAGACAACCCGCGTGACATACACCCCGGTGAACAGGTTGCAGGCCAGACCCACCATCATCACGATCGCGAAGCCCTTGATCTCCTCGGAGGCGATGTAGTACAGGATGACCGCGGGGATCATCGTGGTCAGGTTGCTGTCGAAGATCGCACTAAAGGCCCGCGTATAGCCGTTCTTGATGGCGATGCTCAGGCCGGAGCCCTTGGCCTGCTCCTCGCGGATCCGCTCGTAGATCAGGACGTTGGCGTCCACGCTCATGCCGAGCGTCAGGATCAGACCCGCGATCCCGGACAGGGTGAAGGTCGCCTGGAGCGTGGCCATGATGGCCAGGGTCACGAGCAGGTTCATCATCATGGCCACGTTCGCGATCGCGCCGGCCTTGAGGTAGTACAGGATCATCCCCACCACGACCATGAGCAGACCGATGTACCCGGCCCTGAGGCTCCGCTGGAGGTTGTCCGCTCCGATGGACGGGCCGATGGTCTTGACGGAGACCGGCTGCTCCACCAACCGCGCCGGCAGGGACCCCGCGTTGAGTTTGTTGACCATGTCGGTCACCTGGGTCTCCGTGAAGGTGCCCTCGATGATCCCCTGCCTGTAGATTCGATCCTTGAGATTGGGGGCCGAGAGGGCGATCCCGTCCAGGAGGATGCACAAGGGCCTTCCCACGTTGCGGCCGCTCAGGGTGGCAAAGAGGATCCCGCCCCTCTCGTCCAGGCCGAATCCGATGGCCCTTCGCCCCATCTGGTCCGTGGTGGGCCGGGACTGTTCGAGCTTCCACTGCCTCAGGCCCCCGGTCTGCAGCATGCACTCCTCGGGCTGGTTGCTGGCCAGGACATAGACCTTGTTGCCGAACTCGCCCACGATCGAGGTGAAGTTCTTCCACTCCTTGGGCTCTTCGATCTCGCACCAGACATACTTGTTGTCGGAGGCGTACTTGGGCCCCTTGGAGACGAGGGTGTCCACGTAGTTCTTGATCTCCTGCGCGGACAACTCGGTGCCGTCCGTCGTGGGCAGGATGCGGAACTCCAGCACGCCCGCGCCCTTGAGCATCCGCTGCAGGTCCATGGGGTCGTCCAGCCTGCCTCGCTCGGGCCGGTACAGGTCGAAGGCCGCCACGGTCCGATCCAGAAGGGCGGCTCGGTCCGGGAACGCCGCCTTGAGCCGGGCCAGTTGCGCGGCCCGCGAGCTGGACTTCGGGTCCAGGTCCAGGACCGCCTCGATTTGTTCCCGCGTCAGGTTGAACTGGTCCAGTTCGCGGACCGCCTGCTCGTACTGCACGGTCTTGCCTACGTTCGGATCCCGGTCCGTCAAGAGGGTCAGAGCCGAGGCCCACTGCCGATAGGTACCCACATAGGAGGCCACCACACCATTGGGATCGCCTTGCGGCCCGGCAAAGGCCTTGATGGACTCCGCCAGCGAGTTGGGGTCCTGCTTGGCCCAGCTGGCCACCTGGGTCTTGAGGGCGTCCACCGAGAGGCCGGCCTGGGCGATCCGGCCCTCCATCTGGCCCTTGGCCTCGGACAACTGATCCGTCTGGGCCCGGAGGGCCTCGCGTTCGTCATACAGGGTGGACAGTCTCTCCAGGATGCCCATGTGGTTGGGGTCGCCCTGTGCCAGCCGGTCCCACTCGACCTTCCGCTCGGCTGCAGGCCTCTTCAGAGACCGCAGGATGGCGGCAGGGGGGATGTTCTTGCCGATCAGCTCGTTCAGGCTCTCCCGATACGCGACCCGCCTATTCTGGGTCTCCTCGTTCGCCAGGGGCATCTGGACCTCGAACCGGGTGTTGCCCTGCGGACGCCACACGAGGTTCTGGATGTTGGAGGGGTCGATTCGACGCCGGAGGATCTCGATCATCTTGAGGGACAGCTCCCGCTGGTCGGCGGGATCCAAGCCCGTGGCGTCGATCTCATAGATCAGGCTCGTTCCCCCGGCCAGGTCGATGCCCTTCTTGAGGGTCTGGCTGGGTGGGTACAGGATCCACGCGGCAAGGGCAACGGGCAGCACAATGGCGAAAAGGATCTTCAACCACACGGTCTTGTTCATGTCCATTTCCCAATCAATCTCGAGAATTCAGGTCTCGCACGGAGGAAGGGCCCGCTAGGACTTCTGGTCCTCCTTGGCGAGGTTCACGGCGATGGCCGAACTCCTGACCCGCAGCCGGGTGTTGCTCGACTCGTCCACCTTCAAGATCACCTCGTCGCCCCTGACCTCCGCGATCGTGCCGAAGATCCCGCCGACCGTGCACACCCGATCGTTCTTCTGAAGGGACTCGAGCATCTTCTTGTGCTCCTGTTGTTTCTTCTTGGGCCCTCGGAAGAGCACGAAGTACATCAACACCACCATCGCCCCCATGAGCAGCAACTGGGGGAACATCGAGGGTCTGGTCACGGGCGGTTGGTCCGGCCCGGGTGCGTTGCTGGAGGGCACCGCTGTCGTACTCTCAGCCCGGGCGCCGACCGGCTCGGAGCTGATCCGCGATCCGCCCTGATCGGCCTCTGCTTGGGCCACAATCCATACGTTGTTCATAAGCAAACATCCTTTCGCTGACCGGACGAAATAGTCCCACACAGTAACGGTCCGTGTCGGGATTGTCAAACCTCAAATGCCGTTGCGTGCCTGTCCCGGAGTCCGGACAGCCGGACTCCGGGCGCATGGGCCGGGACGGGCGGGGGCGGTCGAGGCCGCGGCCCTCAGAAGGCGATTTGGAAGTCCGTGTGATCGGGGCGGGGCCGGACGTGCCTGACCTGCCGCTCGCGGACGTGCCCGGGCAATGCCCGGTCGATCTCATCGAGGCACAGGTCGATCTGCTCGGCAGGGCCCTGGACGAACATCTCCACGGTCCCATCCGGGAGGTTCCGCACGAAACCCGCCAATCCGTGGAGGCTGGCGATCCGCTGTGCTGTGAAGCGGAATCCCACGCCCTGCACCTCGCCGACGAAGAGCACATGCCTGGCTGTCTGGTCCATCCGAGATCTCCTTGACGGGCAGGATACGCCAGGCGACCCGATCCTTCAAGGGCCCCGGGGGTGGGTCCTAGAACAATACCCCTTGCAATAGTGATGCGCCTGTGTTAACAGGGAGTTGACCTCGTCAGGAGGCCCTGGGCGGCCCCGGAAGCAGCACACCGAGGCCAGGAGGACCGGGACCCGGAACACGAGGTGCGTTCGGAGGCCTTGATGCAGGGGGATGGGTGCATGTGTGAGGAGGCTGCGGCCAGGCACCATCTGTATGGGGAAGGGGTTGCCTTTCCCACGTCCAGAAACCCTGCCTGTTTTCTGGAGAGGGCCGCTTCCCCAGGCCGATGATTCGGTATCCCTGTTCCCTTATTCTGAAGAAGGAGATTGGCCATGCTGAAGAGGACCGCAACCCTGGTGACCGTGCTGGCTCTTACCCTCTGTGGCCCGGTCCGCGCCGCGACCATCGTCTGGGTCTCCGAGTGGATGTCGCCGGGCGGGGGCATACCCTATGACCAGGGCTGGATCGACCTGCTCCGGGGCGAGGGTTACACGGTCCAGGCGGATACCACCGCCAACCACATGGTGCTCGACGCGACCAATCTGGCCGCACTGGAGGCAGCGGACCTGATCATCGTGAGCCGCACCACAAACAGCGGCAACTATGCAACCGACGCGGCGGAGGTGACCCAATGGAACTCCATTGAGACCCCGCTGATCCTGTTCGCCGCGTACACTGCCCGGAGCAGCCGATGGCTCTGGATCAACTCCGCGGCAACCACCGAGTATGCGGCAGAGACGATGCTGGAGGTGGTCCAGGCCGACCACCCGGTGTTCAGGGGCCTTTCCCCAGCGAACAACCAGATCGATGTAATCGACGGGGCGGTCAACGCAGGCCAGTGCAGCTTCATCACCGGCACGGACGTGGGGAACGGGACCCTGATCGCCAGGAGGGCGGACAACGGCAACATCTGGATCGCCGAGTGGGAGGCCGGCGCGCCTTTCTACGCCGCCACCACCCAGCAGCCTGCAGACAAGAGGATGCTGTTCACCGCGGGCGGGGGAGGCGGCCAGGTCGCGGGGTCCATGAACTTCACACCCGCGGGCCAGCGGATGTTCCTCAACGCCGTGGCCTATATGGTGGGCGGGTCGGCCCCTGTCGGTGCGGCCTCCGCGCCCTCGCCGTCTGCGGGGCAGATCGACGTGCCCAGCGATGCGGTCCTGTCCTGGGTGCCGGGCCCGTACCCGGGGACCCATGACGTCTACCTCGGGACCGTGGCCGAGGACGTGAACACCGCCACCAGGACGGACACGAAGGGGGTCCTGGCCAGCCAGGGTCAGACCGCCGCGACCTTCGACCCGGCGGGTCTGCTGGCCTTCGGCCAGACCTACTACTGGCGGGTGGACGAGGTCAATGCCCCGCCCACATCCACGGTCCACAGGGGCCAGCTCTGGAGCTTCACTGCGGAGCCCTACGCCTACGCGGTTTCGCCCGCAGCGGCCACGGCCTCCAGTTCGTTCAGCGCGGATATGGTGCCCGAGAAGACGATCGACGGATCCGGGCTCGATGCCCTGGACGGCCACTCGGCCAAGGATCCGGACATGTGGCTCAGCAGCGCCGCAGACCCCGGTCCTGTGTGGATCCAATACGATTTCAATGAGCCGGTCAAGCTGCAGGAGATGTGGGTCTGGAACAGCAACCAGACGCTGGAGGCCATCCTCGGGTTCGGGGCCAGGGAGGTCACGATCGAGTGCTCTCAGGATGGAGGCGCCTGGACAGCGGTCCCCGGCGTGCCGGAGTTTGCCCAGGGCACGGGCGAGGAGGGCTACGAAGCCAACACGACCGTGGACCTGGGCGGTGTGCTGGCCCGGTACGTCAAGCTGACCATCCGTCGCAACTGGAGCACGATGTCCCTGGCCCAGTGCGGGCTCAGCGAGGTGCGGTTCTTCGCGGCCCCGGTGCGGGCCTTCGAGCCGAGCCCGGAGGTCGGCGCTACGGGCGTGGCCCTGGACGCCCTGCTCCGCTGGCGACCCGGGCGCGAGGCGGCGGGCCACGAGTTGTACTTTGGGACGGACCCAAACGCCCTGGTCCTGGCCAAGACCCTGACCGAGCGAGAGGTGTCCCTGGCCTCCCTGGACGCGGGGTATGACCGGACGTACTACTGGCGGGTCGACGAGGTCAACGCCGCTGCCAGCCCTGCGTCGTGGACGGGCCGGGTCTGGAGCTTCTCCACGCCGCAGTACCGGGTTGTGGACGACTTCGAGGCCTACAACGACCAATGCAACCGGGTCTACTACGCATGGAAGGGCGGGGCGGGCAACAGCGAGAACACCGAGTGCGGCGTGCCTGCGTACAGCGGCAACGGGACCGGGTCTGCAGTGGGCAACAACAACGCGCCCTATGCGGAGCAGACGCGGATCCATGGCGGCAGGCAGTCCATGCCCTTGGGCTACGACGGGGCGTCCGAGGCGACCCGGACGTTCAGCCCTGCCCAGAACTGGACCACAGCAGGCCTCCAGGTCCTGTCCCTGTTCTTCTACGGGGCCTCGGACAACGCAACAGGCCTGCCCGTGTGGGTCCAGGTGGCGGACCAGTCCGGCAAGACTGCGAAGGTCACGTACGGGGCCGGCCCGCAGGAGGACGGGGCGGCCCTGACCGAGGCGGCATGGACCGAGTGGGCCATCCCCCTGTCCGGCTTTGTGGGCGTGGACCCGGCGCGGATCGCATCGATCACGATCGGGTTCGGACCGGGCACAGGCTCGGGCCAGCTCTTCATTGACGACATCCGCCTCTATCCCAGCCGGGACCTGACCCCGCCTGCGCCGCCCGTGCTGGTCGGGCACTGGAAGCTGGACGGCACGGCCCAGGACAGCTCGGGCAACGGGAACAACGGGACCCTGACGGGCGGGCCCACGTGGGTCGCTGCGGGCCGGGTCGGAGGGGCCTTGGACCTGGACGGCGTGGACGACTATGTGGACTGCGGTGCAGGGGCGGGCCTGGACATCACGGACCGGCTGACCCTGTGCGCGTGGGTCAGGCCGGACGACGCGGGCAACAGCCAGCACAACCCGTTCGTGACCAAGGGGGACACCGCGTACGCGATCAAGCACAACGTGGACAACACGATCCAGTTCTACGTGTACGACGGGACCTGGTATACGGCCAACGGGGCTGTGGACGCGGCCCTGTTCAACGGCCAGTGGCACCACGTGGCGGGCACCTACGACGGGCATCAGTTGAAGCTCTACATCGACGGGGCCTTGGCGGCCAGCCGGGTGCACGAGGGCAAGATCTCCACCGCGGCCTACAACGTGAACATCGGGCGCAACAGCCAGGAGACCACCCGCTTCTACGACGGGCAGATCGACGACGTGCGGATCTACCATGGGGCCCTGTCCAGGGCCGAGGTCAACCAGCTCCTGACCCCGTAGCACCGTAGCGGGGCGCGGCCCTGGCCCGGCCGGGGCCGCGGGACTCTGCAGGGAGACCGGCAAATTGGGGTTCACGAAGGACGCGGCCTGGTGTATACTGCTGCGCTTTCGAGATGAGCCCCATGGTAACCAAGACCCGAGAACAACTCGAACGCGACGAGCAGATCTACGAGCTCACCACGCTCGTGGCAGGCCAGTTCTCCCTGCAGGAGGCGCTGGACAAGTTGGCCGAGGCCGCGGTCAAGATCGTCGGGGTCAAGGCCTGCTCGATCCGCCTGCTCGACGAGGAGACCAACGACCTGCGGATGCGGAGCACCTACGGCCTGAGCGAGACCTACCGCAACAAGGGAGTGGTCTCCAAGGCCGATCCGGTCATTCAGGCCGCCTTTGCGGGCGAGGCGGTCATCCTCCACGACATGCGGCACGACAACCGCGTGCGGTACAAGGAGGCGACCATCCAAGAGGGCCTGGTCAGCCAGCTCACGGTGGCCATGACCTTCCGCAACAGGCCCATCGGGGTCCTGCGACTGTACAGCCCCATGCCCATGCGGTTCGCCGAGGACGACATCCTGGCGGCCAGGGCCATTGCCTCCCAGTGCGCGGTGGCGATCACGAACGCGAAGCTGTACCGGGAGGCCATCGAGGGGTCCAAGATGGCGGAGCAGATGCGCCTGGCCGGCCTGGTGCAGCGGAGGATGATCCCGGACCAGGTGCCCCAGATTCGTGGTTTTGACCTGGCCGCAGTGTACATCCCGTGCTTCGACGTGGGGGGCGACCTCTACGACTTCCTGCCGATCGGGGCGGACCGCCTGGCCATCGTGATCGCGGACGTCATGGGCAAGGGCCTGCCCGCGGCCTTGATGATGAGCTGGCTGCGGGGCGCGATCCGGTCCTATGCGGACCCCTTGCGGGGGACTCGGCCCGGGGCAGACGGCCGGTGGGACCTGACGGACCGGGAGCCGTTCAACGTCGAGCACACCCAGAGGACCATCACGGACTTCAACCACATGGCCTGCGACGAGTGCCGGGATGGGGAGTTCGTCACGCTGTTCTATGGGGTCCTCGACGCCCAGGCCAAGACCCTGACCTGCGCGTCGGCCGGCCATGAGCCCCCGGTCCTGATCCGGGACGGCCAGGCCCAAGACCTGGAGTGCGCGGGCCTGGTCCTGGGCGTGGACCGCCAGGCCCAGTATGAGGTCCGCACAGTCCAGTTGCAGGACCAAGACTGCGTGGTCCTGTACACCGACGGTCTGATCGACGCGGTGAACTTCGACGGGGAGCTGTGGACCCGCGAGCGGATGATCGAGTCGGCCAAGAGGGGCGTGGCCTGCACCGCAGACCACATCGTGAAGAACGTCCTCCGGTACAGGCGGCGGTTCGTCGGACTGGCCCGGCAGGTGGACGACACGAGCATCCTGGTGGCCAAGGTCGGCCCTCCGGGCCCCGTACCGAGGGCTGCGGGCTAGCCATGGCGGAACTCGTAATCACCCTGGACGGCCCCGCGGCCAGCGGCAAGAGCACAGTGGCCCGGTTGCTGGCCGAGCGGATCGGCGCGGACTTCCTGGACACCGGGGCCATGTACCGGGCCGTGACCTGGGCGGCCCTGGCTGCGGGTGTGGACCTTCAGGACGCCGGCCGCGTCTTGGACCTGATCGGTCGCACGGCGTTCGAGTTCGTGCCGAAGGCCGGGGGGATGCACGTCCGGATCGACGGCCGGGACGTGACTGCGCAGATCCGCGATCCCCGGGTCACGGACCAGGTCAGGCCCATCGCTGCTGCAGCCCCGGTGCGGGCCCGCCTGGTGGACATGCAGCGAGACTTCGCCAAGCGGTGTGGCCGCATCGTCACGGAGGGCCGGGACCAAGGCACGGTCGTCTTTCCCCGTGCCCTGCTCAAGGTCTTCCTGACCGCGAACCTGGCGGAGCGGGCGAGGCGGCGACAAGCGGAGCTCCAGGCCAGGGGAGTGACCGTGCCCTTGGAGGAGATCGAGCGGACCCTGGACGCAAGGGACCGGAG
>JAGOQT010000396.1 GCA_018007255.1 Phycisphaerae bacterium
CATCAGCACAGGGTCCCTCATCGCGCCTCTTGCCTTCCTGGGCCCGGACTACGATGCCGAGCTCAAGGAGTTTTACACCCACACCCGGACGAGGGACATCCTGCATATCCAAGGTCTGTTTGGCGCTCTGTGGAGGGCGATCACGGGCGAGTCCGTGGCCAGCACAGCGCCCCTCCAAAAACTCATCGCGCAGCTGGCCAGGGAGGACACGTTGGCCGCCATCGCCCGGGAACACGCGCGGGGCAGAAGACTGTACATAGGCAGCACCAACCTGGACGCCCAGCAGTTGGTCCTGTGGGATATGGGGGCCATCGCCAGCAGCGGCCACCCCGATGCGCTCAAGCTGTTCCGCAAGGTGATGCTGGCCTCGGCGTCCATCCCCGGCGCGTTTCCGCCGGTCTACTTCGAGGTCGAGGTGGACGGCCGGAGATACGATGAGATGCACGTGGACGGAGGCGTGATCACGGGGGTCTTCGGAATCGGCAGGTTGTCCGCAGAGCAGGTCGAGACGGCCGAACGGGAGGGTCCCTGCAGCTGTTACGTCATCCGAAACGGCAGGTTGGACGCCGAACCGGTGCAGGTGGCCCGCAGCACCCTGAAGATCGCCATGCGCTCGCTCTCCACGGTGATGACGACCCTCCTGTGGGAGGACCTGTCACGAATCTACGTCCTGGCGAGAGAAGGCAAGATCGACTTCAACTACGTCAGTCTGCCCCACGACTACGAGTCCCACAGCAAGGAACCGTTCGACCCGGGCGAGATGACACGGCTCTTCGAGATGGGGTACGCCATGGCCAAGGACGGGTACCGGTGGAACAAGACCCTCCCCGTGTTCAAGAGCCCGCTGGAGGACCGCTCGGTCTGGACGGAGTGAGCGTCCTGCAGAGGACCGAGGACGAACGGTGCGCGTCGCCGAGGACCCGGCGATCACGGTTCCCCGATGCTCCCGGCCACGCCGTATCCGCGGGTCCAGGGCGTGTCCGAAGACAGGTCCGATTCCTCGCGCCGCGCAGCCAGCGGCAACTCATTCTCCGAGACCAGCCGGTAGCCCTTCTGTTCCATGCCATTCTTCATGAACCGGCGAGCGTAGTCGCCTGCGGGCTGGTCCATCCGTTTGGACAGTTCGGCCCGGCACGCGGCCCGGTCGGGTCCACAGCCTCCATCCTGCCTCGGCCTTCCGAAGCCTCGTGGGAAATGCGGGCTAGAACATCAGACTCAGGCCCACGATCAACCCCTGGAAGGCGGCATCCCACGTATTCCCTGCGTCTCCCGTGTAGTCGTAGTACAGCCTGCGATACCCCACGCGCAGGGCCATGTTCTCACGGAACTGATACCGGAGACTCGGCTGGACCTCCCAGGTCAGATCCGAGTCGCCCGCCCCCACCGCAAAGATGGGGTTCAGCCGCAGCCTCTCGGTCAGACGAAAGCTCGGGCTCACCACAAGGATGGCGTCGACCACGTCATGGCTGTCCTCCCAACTGCCCACGCCGGTCTTCTCCGCCTCGATCTCGACCCTTGCGTATCGCACGCCCCCCATGAGGTCGATCGTCGAGCCTTCGAACGGTCCGTCGAACCGACGCCCGACGGCCAGGGCCCCCAGGAAGGAGTCGCTCTGAACGGACCCTCCGGCCGGGGCATCGTCCAGCTCATCCGTGTCCAAGCCGAAGTAGTCCAGTTGACCCCAGGCCACCAAGCGGCCCCGGGTGGCCACGGCCATCAGACCCCCGCCGGCATCCGCCGCGTCCACGATGTCTTCGAACCCCGCATCGACCTCCACCTTGTTGCCCTGGACCTCCAGATCCCCCTCAAGGCCGGCAGCCCAGAAATAGGGCGTGAGCTCCAGGCCCCACCGCTCCTCCTGGGCCATCCCCACTGCAGACGCTGCAAGCAGGATGCCCACCACCCCCACGACCTGTGTCCCCGTCTTCATTGGATTCTCCTTGTCTCTGTTTCGGATCCGGCCACCTGCGCAGGTGACCCAGGATGAGGCTGTGTGCCTTGTACCCCCTTCATGGACCTGCCGCCAGAGGCAGCAGCACATTGACGGTCCCATAGGCGAGCAGGAGGACAACAAGGGACGTCCTGTCGAGAAGCCGCGCCACCTGCTCCCGGCCCTTGGACACGAGGAGGTAGAGCGAAATCGCCGATTCCACCAGGGTCAGGAAGATCGTCGCGAGGCCGACTCCGGTCACCATGTCCGCAAGGGAGAGCCTGTCCGAGACCAGGAGGACCGTTCCCAGGGAGATTTGATTGCCCATGACGGCGAAGAAGGCCCCAATCCCGAGGCTGAGCCTGGAGGCAATGTGGACAGGCCTGATGGAGAAGGCGACGCACGCAACCGCCACGGAGGCGAAGAGCCCCTGGAACATCTTGACGTAGAACCCCACGCCGACCGGCGAGACCAGCATGGCGTAGATGAACCGCGAGTGGGCGATTCGGTCCGCGCCGCGGGTGTGCTCCTTCACCAAGGCGGCGGACCGGGTGATCCTCAAGAATCGTCGCACGGCTTGAGGGTCGATGCCGCTCTTCCGGGTGTCGGCCACGTAGCGGAGCGCCCCGGCCCCGCCGATCCCCTCCTCGATCTGAACGGCCAACTCCTCGTCGCAGAACGGAAACCGGGAGGCGTCGATGAACTTGAGGATCCGCGCCCGCACGCGGTAACGCTCAACGTGCCGTCCCCCCTCGGAGGTGGACGCGACCTTCTCCTGTCGCTCCACCTGGCCGTCCACGACCTCGAAGGTCTCCCCGGGGCGAACCGGGTCCCCTGTCCAGGAGAACCAGAGGTCAAACTCGGCCGTCCAACGGTTCTCCCTGGGGGAGAACTCGCCGATGCGGTCGATGTAGATGCCCACGTTCACATCCACAGGCCCTGTGCCCCCGGGCAAGGTCCCCTCGGAGGGCCCTGCGGACGGCCCGATCTGTGCCGCCTGGACCCAGTCGTGGCGGAACCGGGCGGTCTGGGCCTTGTACCCCTTCAGCAAGTGGACCCCGAACCCTCCGCCCAGCCCATACAGCAGGAGCAGACCCGCTGCCCACAGGGCCACGAGCCGGACCTCGCGTCCGGTGATGGGGGCCTGGGCATGGTCTAACAGGACCCTTGCCTTCATACGCGTGCGCCCGTAGATCGTCTCTGTTTGGCCATGGCGTACACCATGAGGAGCATATTGGGGAAGATCATCAGACCGCTGAAGGCCACCACCGCCACCAGGACACCCGTGTCTGGAAAGGCGTGGGCCGACACGATCAGGCAC
>JAGOQT010000397.1 GCA_018007255.1 Phycisphaerae bacterium
GTCCAAGACCTGGTCGTACAGGGAGGCGTGCCGGTCCACACGGGCGTGTTCCGTGAACACATGCAGGTGATCAGCACGAACGACGGACCGGTCACGCTCCTGCTGGACAGCCGCAGGGTGTTCTAGCCAGGCTTGATCCTCTCGATCAGGATGGCCGTCACTGGACAGTTGTCACGATGGTTGTGAAGGACAGAACGCCAGACCTCTACACCGCGCTCTTGGCCATCCTGTTCTGGGTGGTTGTGCCCACCCGTTCCTCCTCATCCGAGCCCGGGTCTCTGGGGATGTTCGAGGACCAGGCAGACGTAGGCGGTCCGCTCGCGAATCCAGGCTCTGCGGCCTATGACGCCCAGAACCAGGCGTACACAATCCAGGGATCGGGCGCGAACATGTGGTCTGATCGGGACGAGTTTCACCTGGTGTGGAAGCGGATGAAGGGGGACTTCATCCTGGGCACCAGGGCCCAGTTCGTGGGCCAAGGCGTGGAGGCCCATCGCAAGATCGGTTGGATCGTGCGATCTGGCCTGGATTCCAGCTCGCCCCACGTCAGTGCCGCCGTGCACGGCGACGGCCTCACGGCACTCCAGTTCCGTCGAACACGAGGCGGTGTGACTGAGGAGGTGAGGTCCTCTGTCCAGGGGCCCGATGTCATCCAACTGGAGAGAAGGGGCAGCACCTACACCCTGTCCGTGGCCCGATTTGGCGATCCCCTCATGTCAGAACAGGTCTCGGATCTGGCCCTGGGCGACGACGTCTATGTCGGCCTGTTTGTGTGCGCCCACAACAAGGACGTGGTGGAGAAGGCCGTGTTTCACAACGTCCGGATCACTGTGCCTGCGAAGGATGGCTTCGTGCCCTATCGCGACTACATCGGGAGTGACATCGAGATCCTGGACGTCGACACCGGCGACCGCAGGATCATCCACACCTCCCCGGACTCCCTCCAGGCCCCCAACTGGACCCCGGATGGAAAGGCCTTGATCTACAACAGCAATGGCCGGTTGTATCGCCTCGACTTGGCCACCAAGACAGCCACAATCATCGACACGGGCCTGGCCACGAGCAACAACAACGACCACGTGTTGTCCTTTGACGGCAAGTGGCTGGGCATCAGCCACCACAGCCAGGAGGATGGAGGTCGGTCCAACGTCTACATCGTCCCAACCCAGGGAGGTCAGCCCAGGCGGATCACCGCCAACGGGCCCTCGTATCTGCACGGCTGGTCACCGGACGGCAGGTCCCTGATCTACACCGGAGAGCGGGACGGCGAATTCGACATCTACACGATCTCGATTGATGGCGGCGAGGAGACCCGGCTGACCGACGCCAAGGGCCTGGACGATGGCTCGGAGTACACGCCGGACGGCAGGTCCATCTACTTCAATTCCAGCCGGACGGGGACCATGCAGATCTGGCGGATGAGGCCCGATGGCAGTGACCCCGGGCAGGTCACCCACGATGAATACCACAACTGGTTTCCCCACGTGTCCCCGGACGGAAAACAGATCGCGTTCCTCTCCTTCTCGAAGGACGTCGCCCCCACGGATCATCCCTTCTACCAGCAGGTGATGATCCGGATGATGCCTGTGGCAGGAGGCCGGCCCAAGGCCATCGCCTATGTGTACGGCGGCCAGGGCACCATCAATGTCCCCTCCTGGTCCCCGGACAGTCGGAGGCTGGCCTTTGTCAGCAACACGGATAGGGGTAGGTAGCTGTCCGCGATCCGCTATCAGCGAACAGCCAAGAGCCAACAGCCATTCACTCCGGTGGGGAGTGGTTCGCTGCTCTGTGGAGACTCCGCTCACCTCTGCTGGCACAGGCCGAAATCCCTTCCCATCCCTCCAGCCTTGGGATATGATGCCCTGCCATGGGTGACTGGGATATCCATAGGCCGCAAGGGCAGTGCTGTGCGACCGGCCAGAAGATCGAGGTCGGGCAGGAGTACTATGCCGCCCTGGTGGAGACCGACCAGGGCCTCGAGAGGCGGGACTTCAGCGCGGAGTACTGGGAGCACGAGAGGCCGTCCGTGTATTGTTTCTGGAAGACCCGCCTGCCCGAGGCCAGCGCGAAGCGGCCCCTGTTCGTGGACGACCAGATGCTCACCGTCTTCTTCGATCGCCTGGCGCAGGAGACCGAGCCCGAGCGGGTCGCGTTCCGGTTCGTCCTGGCCCTGGTCCTGATGCGTCGCAGGCGGCTCAAGTACGAGGCCACTGTGACCGAGGGGGGCGCGGAGTCCTGGCGGCTCCGGTGGGTCGGCCAGAAGGATACCGTGGACGTGGTCAATCCGCATCTGGACGAGGAGCGGATCACCCAGCTCTCGCAGCAGATCGGGCAGGTGTTGAACGCGGATCTCTGATCCGAGGGCATGGCGGGACACGACATGGATCGTCGATCGGAACAGGGTGTTCGGTGTTCAGTGTTCGGTGTTCAGAGTAGTTGCCGGCCCAAGGGCTGGCCTCCTCAATCCAGGGGTCAGAACTCAGAACTCAGAACAGCGTGGCTGCTGGCCCTGGTTGCGATGGCGGGCGGGTGCGTCTCCCAGGTCTCTGCTCCCGCCAAGGTCGGCCCGGGCAAGGCAGACGTGGCCGCAGCACTCGATGCCCTGCGGGGGCAGGCCCGGGCCGCGGTACCGTTCCGTGCCAACGGCCAGTGCCGCATCGGATTCCTGGTGGAGTCAGGCAGGACCAGGCGGTTCAACCTGCCGGTCAATGTGTGGGTGAACCCGCCCTCCGAGGTCTACATGCAGGGACTGGCCCCGGGCGGACCCCAGGGCAAGGTCTTCCTGGGCACCAATGAACGGGAGTACTGGTTGGGGATCAGGCCGGACATCAACACCTTCTGGTGGGGCGAGTGGTCCAAGGCGGCCGGCGCAGACGACCTGCCGGTCAGCCCCAGGGCCGTGTTTGAGTCCCTGGGCGTGGCGGCCTCGGACCTCGGCCGGACAGACCCCGATCGCTGGATCCTGTCTGCCCGGGCCGGCCAGGACGTCCTGACCTGGACCGACGACGCGGGCCGGCCGGCCAAGCGGCTCTTCGTAGAGCGGCGGGGTTGCCGGATCGCACGGATCGAGTATCTGGACCAGGCCGGGCAGGTCCGTGTGGGCGTGGACCTGAAGAGGTACGAGCCCGTGGCGCAGGGGTTCTTCGTTCCGTCTCGGATCTCGATCACGGCCTATGACCGGGGCCGGCGCATACAGTGGGCCACGCTGACCCTGGGCTCGTTCCTGGAGAGGACGTA
>JAGOQT010000398.1 GCA_018007255.1 Phycisphaerae bacterium
TCGAAGTACATTTAGTGGTTAAGACACTGTATGCTGTTCACGCCCAGGATCAGGTAGAAACTGCTGCCGTGCTCCTCGGTATCGATCTGGCTCCTGAGCCTGTTCGAGATCAGGACCCTGCCCTTGTCATCCACTACATGTCTGTATTCGCCTGTTAGAAGCAACATGACAGGACCGCCACAAGACCCACAACAAACTGGGCATCGTACCCACTTCGATGCTCTCGTCAACACCAATCTACACTTTTTTCCATCATCCACCACGAAGTGCGTTATAAGACCTGCCAGTCTGGGGGTTACTGATGTACTGGGAGACTTATCAAGAGCAGAATGCGGTATCCCGTATCACCAGACTCTTGCAGATGTTGCGAGCATTGCACCTCGCTCCGTCCCGGCCGTCCCTTCCAGCCCAAAACTCAGAATCCGTTTTTCTTGGGCTCGCTCTGCCAAGATGACGAATTGGGAGCGACCTGTGCAGCCCCCCACCGGTCCACCCCGACCCTGGATCGTCGCACATCCACAGGGCCATGGCGAAGGTGCCGCCCGCCTTCGTTCGGATGGATCCGGATCCGGCCGGGACGGCCAGGTCCTCGCCATGGAACACCCCCGCGCAGGCGACCTGGAACCAAGCCCACGCCCCCCCTACCCAGAGGCGATCTGATGTGGATCTCTCTTGTCAGGTATTGCCACGCACGACACCGCCTTGCCGCTGCTCGCCGCCTCGCAGAGCCCTGCATCCAGTTCTTGAACGGGGCTGAGGACAGCACGACCTGCCTCGTCCCCGGGGCTGGTTGGGGATCTCACCGGCCGGGCGTTGGGGCGCAAGCGGTGGTTTGCAGGACTCGAAAATGGGAGGACTCGTCAGAGGCCGTCGAGGTCAAGATCGCCAAGGCTTCCGGACCCCTCCAGATCGACGAACTCGTCGTCGCCGGCCGGTCGCGCAGCCTTCTCGGCCCTGGGCGTGGAGGCTGGGGGTGTGATCCGCGCGGGTTTCCCGTCGACCTGGAGGGTGAAGACCACAGGTCCTATCTGGATTCGGTCTCCCGCATGGGCGACCTCCTCGCGGATCCGTCTTCCGTTCAGGAAGGTCCCGTTTCGCGACCCGAGGTCTCGGACCTTCAAGGTCCCGTCCTCCAGACTCAACTGGCAGTGCCTCCTGGATACGGAGTCGAGGGGGATCCAGAGGTCACAGTTGCGTCTGCGACCGATCACGGTCACGTTGCTGGGCAGGGGAAAGGTCTTCTGATCCCCGTTCTTGCTCACCAGTACCAGGTTCACAACCATCAATCCGTGCCCTTGCACCATAGGCCAATATAGTTTAGGATACCTGAATCGCGGTCCGATAACAACTCCAGACCCCAAGGATCACGCATCCAAGCCCGCAAGATGAAAGGAGGATCCCGGATTTAAGTATTAATACAGTAAGCATTTATGCTGATATGAGTACCTTGATACGGGCCGATCGCGGACGAGGAGGGCCTCCGCACAGAACCCAGCGTCATCCTTGGACGACCCAACTTGACAATGCGGTTTGAACCACTATATTCACAGGTGACTGTCTCACTCAAATCCTGGAAGTGACTATGGTAAACGTGACATTGCCCGACGGCACCAAGCAGGCCTTTGCCGAGGGATCGACGATCAGGGACATCGCAGAGCGGATCGGCCCGGGCCTAGCCAAGGCCGCCATCGCGGGCAAGGTCAACGGAGCCATCGTGGACCTTTCCCACGTCCTGGAGGGCGATGCCTCGGTCCAGATCATCACCCCCAAGGACAAGGAGGGGGTGAAGGTCATGCGGCACAGCTGCGCCCACGTCATGGCCGAGGCCATCTGCGGACTCTGGCCTGCGGCCCGGCTGGTGTACGGGCCGACCGTGGAAGACGGCTTCTACTACGACATCGACCTGGATGAACCGATCCGTCCCACGGACTTCGAGCGGATCGAACAGAAAATGGACGAGATCGCCAAGGCCGACAGGCCGTTCATCCGCACGGAGATGACCCGCGAGCAGGCCATGGCCAAGCTGGCCGGCGACCCCTACAAGTCGGACAATGTCAGCCGGGCCGAGGGCGGCACGATCAGCTTCTACTCGCACGGCGGCGGGTTCGAGGACCTGTGCCGTGGCCCCCACGTGCCCAGTACCGGTCGGATCGGCGCGTTCAAGATCCTGTCCGTGGCGGGCGCGTACTGGCACGGCGACGCCAGCCAGAAGATGCTCCAGCGGGTCTACGGCACGACCTGGCCCACCCGGAAGGACCTCGACGACTATCTGAATCGGATCGAGGAGGCCAAACGCAGGGACCACCGGGTCGTCGGCCGGCAGTTGGATCTGTTCAGCTTCAACGAGGCCGGTCCCGGCTTCGCGTTCATGCATCCCAGGGGCATGGTCATCTGGAACAGCATCGTGGACTTCTGGCGGTCCGTGCACGCCCGGTACGGGTACGTCGAGATCAAGACCCCGATCATCCTCAACGAGCAGCTCTGGCATCGCAGCGGCCACTGGGACAACTACAAGGAGAATATGTACTTCACCACGGTGGACGACACCGCCTACGCGATCAAGCCCATGAACTGTCCGGGGGGGTGCCTGGTCTACCAGACCCGCCAGCACTCGTACCGCGAGTTCCCCCTGCGGGTCGCGGAGCTGGGGCTGGTGCACCGGCACGAGGCCAGCGGCGTGATGCACGGGCTCTTCCGCGTCCGGCAGTTCACCCAGGACGACGCCCATATCTTCTGCACCCCGCCCCAGATCGAGTCCGAGATCGTGGGCGTGATCGACCTGACCCGCGAGATCTACGGGGCCTTCGGGTTCAAGGACGTCCGGATCGAGCTCTCGACCAAGCCGGTCAAACACATCGGCTCCGAGGAGATCTGGGAGGTCTCGACGAACGCCTTGAAGGGGGCCTTGGCCGAGAGGCCCATCGACTACCAGATCAACGAGGGGGATGGGGCCTTCTACGGCCCCAAGATCGACTTCCACATCCGCGATTGCCTGGGCCGCTCCTGGCAACTGGGCACCATCCAACTGGACTTCTCCATGCCCGCCCGGTTCGACCTGGTCTACACGGACGAGGACAACACGGAGAAGACCCCGGTCATGATCCATCGGGCCGTGCTGGGATCGTTCGAGAGGTTCATCGGGATCCTGATCGAGCACTTCGCCGGCAACATGCCCGTCTGGCTGTCGCCCGAGCAGGTCCGGGTCCTGCCGATCAGCGAGAAGAGCAA
>JAGOQT010000059.1 GCA_018007255.1 Phycisphaerae bacterium
CATCTGGTGGATCAACGAAGGCAAGGACTGTCCAAGGCTGTGGTGGGAAGCTACCGCGGCAGAAGACTGACCCGGGGCGGGAGTGTACAACATAATCCTGTACACTCCCGCCCCGGGTCAGTCTTCTGCCGCGGTAGCTTCCCACCACAGCCTTGGACAGTCCTTGCCTTCGTTGATCCACCAGATGTCCTCGGTGCCGTTGGCCGTCTCGCCCACGAAGTCCCAGCCGGCATTGACGAACGTGGCAGCCGTCTGCATCTGAGCCGTCGTCCTACCTGTGCCAGTGCCGCTCTTGGTTTGGCCGGAGGTCTGGGTGTCCCAGAAACAAGCAATCACCTCCCCTCTACTGCCGTACCCGTCGATATTGCACCCCACCAGCCCACCGACATCGCTGCTCCCGACAGCCGCACCGACGCTGTAGGAGTTGGTCACATGACCTTTGGCGAAGACATTGCTCTCGTTCCACCCCACCAAGCCGCCGACATCGATGCCGACGGCGGTGACACCAGCGGTGCTGTAGCTATCCAAGATCCTGCCATCGCCATAGTTCCAGCCAACGAGCCCGCCGACGTCGCGCCCGCCGCTGACCGAACCGCCGCTGGTGCACTGGGATACAAGACCACCGAGGTTATCGCCGGTGAGCCCGCCGACGCTGTAGCCGCTGCCGTTGACCGTGCCGGTGCTGCGACAGCGTGTCGCTGAACCGTTCACCATACTGCCCACGAGCCCGCCCACGTAATTGCCGCCGACGACGGAAGTGACGCTGCGGCAATCCACCAGGACCCCGCCTTGGATACGGCCCACCAGCCCGCCGAGACACGACGTACGGGGGCTGGCACCTTTGATGCTACCGGTGCTGTAGCAGCGGGTCACAGTTCCGCGGTCCTCGCCCACCAGTCCGCCAATGAAGGAGCCGCCCCCGGTAATGTTGACATCCACCACCCCAAGGTCTTTGACCTCGGCCCCCAGCTCAAGTTGGCCGAACAGGCCTGTATTACCTCCCCCTGTGATCGTCAGATGCGAGATCGTATGGCCGTCGCCGTCACAAACACTACGGAACGTGCCGATGACGGCTCTGTCGAAGACCTTGCGTCCGGGGAGGTTGGGGTCCAGGTCGATATCGGCGGTCAGGATGAAGTGCTTGTCGTAATCGTTGGGATCCTCGCCGAGGGCGATCAGATCGGCGGCAGTGGCGATCTGGTACGGGTCGTTAGGCTCGCCCGTCCCGCCGCTGTATTTCTCCCACGACAGGCGAGGATAACCCACACCCTCAACTATCTTCCATATATCCTCTGTGCCGTTAGCCGTCTCGCCCATGAAGTCCCAGCCCGCGTCCAGAAACGTCTTGGCCCTCCGCATCTCGGCGGTGGTCTTGCCGATGACTCCATTCGGGTCAGGACCAACTTGCCCAACTCCATCCAACGTGCCGGAGGTCTCCGTGTCCCAGAAACACTGCGTCACAGTACCCCAGTTGTCTCCTATCAGGCCACCGACTGACTCATGACCACTGACGATACTGGTGCTATAGCAATAGCTCACAAAACCCTCACGCAGCGACCACTGCGTTCCAGCCTCGTAGACATCGTTGATCCCTATCAAGCCACCGACTTGCTCATCACCACTGACCAGACCCGTGCTGTAGCACTGGGTCACAGTACCGCCAACGTTTACACCCACCAGTCCGCCACAGTCATTGCCATGGACTACACCGATGCTATAGCACTGGGTTACAGTGGCGTAAAGGCCGTTGTACCCCACCAGTGCACCGACAGAACCGCTGCCGGTCACCATACCGATGCTGTGGCACCGGGTCACAGTGCCCACATTGCCCCCCGCCAACCCGCCGACACCCCCGCCCGCTCCGGTTATGTTGACATCCACTACCCCCAGGTCCCTGACCTCGGCCTCAGATTCCAGCAGGCCAAATAGGCCAACGGGACCATTAGCCGTCTGGATCGTCACGCGAGAGATGATATGCTCGTTGCCGTCAAAGACGCCTGTGAACGGTGTCTCCCAACTCGATGCAATGACGGCCCTGTCGAACACCTTCCGGCCTGGCAGGTTAGGATCCAGGTCGATATCAGCGGTCAGGATGAAATGCTCATCGTAGTCGTTGGGTTCATTCCCCAAGGCGATCAGGTCCGCGGCCGTGGCGATCTGGTACGGGTCGTTCGGCTCCCCCGTCCCGCCGCTGTATTTGGCGTTCGCAGGCAGGACAATAAGGCATGTGAGCAAGGTTAGCAGCAACGCTCTCATGGTCTCCAATCCTCCAGCGATCTCTGCGTCTTTGCGCGAGACCTCTATTTTTTCTCTCCAATCATCAATCGCAAATCATCAATCATCAATTCTGAGGCTCCCACCGTGCGCGACGACAGTCTGTCTCTTCTTGAGCCATTCCGTTCCTACGGCATCGGCTTCATCAGGCAGATGTCGTCGATGTAGATCTTGCCGGTCCCGCCGGCGCGCGGCCTAGTGCGGCTGCCGACACCCACGATCAGGGCCCTGACCTGTGCTAGGTTGACGCCCCCCGCCTGCAGGTCACGCAGGGGGATACGCCACTGCTGCCATTGCGGCACCACCACGGCATGGTCACTTGAGTGCGTCGCGACAGCGGTGTGCCCCGCGGCGTCCTGAATCCCGGCATACAGGCAGCCCGGCGTGTTGCCCGCCGTACCGCAGAAATACAGTCGTACACTGTGGGCGCCGTCGAGGGTCCAGTCTTGGGCCGTCGCCCAAGTCGTCTGGGTCTCCGAGTAGAACGGCGAGCGCGTATTGTCATAGTACATCGGCATGGATTGCCTGCCTTCGTGCACGATCGAGCGCTCAACGTATGGCGCCATCACTTCGCCGACCATTGACCCGGTGCCGTTCCCGGGGTAAGTGCCGGATGAACCCGCATAGCCCATCCCGTCTATCCAGGTCTCGAAGACTCGGCTGCCCTCGTCGTCCGTATAGCCCTCGAAGTCGTCCAGGATGGTCGCCGGTACCAAATGGACCGCCCTGAACCTCCAGACCTTGCCCTTGGACGGTGTACCCGGATCGGCCAGATCAACGCCGTCGATTCGCCAGTAGTAGGTCTTGCCCAATTCCAACCGGCCCGGGGCATACGAGGCCTGCTTTGCCGGCCGGCGGACACGATAGATCCCAGCGCTCTCGGGCGTGGCGTTGGCGACCACCGCCTCATCCTCGCCGAAGTAGACGTCGTGTTGCACATCCGGGGCTGCGGCCACCCAACTGAGAACTAGGGACTGGAGGTCTTCAGTGATATCGCCATCCGCCGGATGGGGAGAGGTGGCAAAGTACGCGGTCGTGAAGCTCCAGACGTTGCTCTTCCACAGGCCGTCCGGTTCGGTCTCATCGACCACGTCGATTCGCCAGTAATAGGTCTTGGCCCATTTCAGGCCGGGAGGCGAATAGGTGGCCATCTCCGATGCCTGCCGACCGCGATAGACGCCTTGACTGGCCCTGGTGGCGCTGGCCACGCTGTCCTCCGCGTCGCCGAAGTAGACGTCGTACACCAGACCCGATTCTCCGGGCACCCACGCAAGTGCAGGGGATTGGACGACATCGCCGGCGCCATTCCCCGGCCAACGAGACACAAGGAAGTCAATGACGGTGAAGCTCCAGACGTCGGTACTCCATACGCCCGCCGGATCGGCCTCGTCAACAACGTCGATCCGCCAGTAGTAGGTCTTGCCCCATTCCAGGCGAGGGGGCGAGTAGCTGGTCTTCTCCGGTGTCTGCCGGCCGCGATAGATGCCTTGGCTTTCCGTGGTGGCCTTGGCCACGCTGTCCTCAGTCTCACCGAGGTACACGTCGTACACCAGGCCCGGGCCTCCGGGCGTCCACGTCAGCTCCGGGGATCGGTCCATATCCATGGCACCGTCCTCCGGACCGCGAGAGACAATGAAGTCATTGACGGTGAAACACCAGACACGTCCTGCTGAAACGACGGCCGAATCGGCCTGATTGATCTCATCGATTCGCCAGTAGTAGGTCTTGCGCCACTCCAGATTCCCGGGGGCGTACGTGGTCACCTCCGATGGCTGGCGACCGCGGTAGATCCCCGAGCTGGCAGGCGTCGCGTTCATTACTGCGGCCTCATCGTCGCCAAGGTATACGTCGTGTTCTATGCCTGGACCTGCCGAGGCCCATGACAGGATCAGCGAGCGGGAGACGCCGCTTGCACCATTCTGAGGATCCGGGTGGAAGGCCCGCACGGCGGGGACTGTCTCGAACCAAAGCTGGGGATAATCCGCACCTTCATAAATCCACCAGATGTCCTCCGTCCCGTTGTCCGTCTCATGCACAAAGTCCCAGCCGGCATCCAGGAACATCTGGGCCATCAACATCTCAGCCGTCGTCTTGCCCTCACCTCCTGCGCTGGCCTTCTGGCCACTGGTCTGGATGTCCCAGAAGCTGCCAGCCACATACCCTCCCCACCACCAATCAGAAATGCTGCAGCCGACCAGCCCGCCGACCTCTTTCCAACCCTTGACAGCGCCGGTGCTGTAGCATTGGAACACGGAACCTTCACAGTTGTAGCCCACCAGCCCGCCAACATACCAATAGCCCTTGACCGCACCTGTGCCATAGCAGTGGGTCACACTGCCGCCGTTGGCCCCCACCAAGCCGCCGACAGCCCCACCGATGCCAACGACCACGGTGCTGCAGTAGCACTGAGTCACGGTCCCGGCTGGGGTGTCCCACAGACCATTGCTTCCCACCAGCCCGCCCACCGAGCCATTGGCGGACACCACCCCACCCCTGGCATAGCAATGGGACACAGAACCCTCTGCAAGGCAGCCGACAAGTGACCCAACGCAGTTGCCCATCCCGGCGTTGATGTCAGGATTGACCAAGCCCAGGTCCCTGACGGCTCCCCCATGAACGCGCCCGAAGAGGCCTACATCGTCTGCGCCATCGGAGTCATAGGCGAATTGGCAAACCGTATGGTCATTGCCATCGAACACGCCCGCATACGCAAAGGACTCACTGCCGATAGGGTAGAAGTGCACGCCCGCCAGGTTCACATCGGCTACCAACCTGAAGTGTGACTCCATCAGCCTTGGATTGCAGCCGATGGTGTTCAGTTCCTCTGCCGTTGAGACCCGATAGGGGTCATCCATCTGGCCCGTGCCCCCGGAGAAGGCCGGTAGGGGCGGCCACTGCGCCAATTGCCACCACAGGATGGGGTATCCCCCACCTTCCGGCTCGGCCCAGACGTCACTGGGTCCATCCGCCGGGCCGACAAAGTCCCATGCCGCCTCGGTGAAGGTGGCAACCGTCCGCATCTCTGCGGTCGTCCTGGCCTCGCCTCCAGCGCTGGTCGCCTGGCCGCTGGTCTCGATGTCCCAGAAGCATCGCGTCACAAAACCCGTACTGTAGCACTCCCGCCACTCGCACTCCACGTCACTTCCCACCAACCCGCCCACCTCGGCGCCCTTGCTGCTCACAGCGCCGTTGCTGTAGCTCTGGATCACATGACCCTGGCTATTGTCTCCCACCAGGCCGCCCACACGGGTATTGCCGCTGACTACGCAGGTGCTGTAGCAGGCGATCACATGGCCCCAGCCGTTGCTGCCTACCAAGCCACCCACGGCATAGGCACGATCCCCAAGGCCGGTGACCGTGCCGGTGCTCTGACACTGGGCCACACGACCGCTGTTGTTCCCCACCAGCCCACCCACGGCCCAGGCACCCTCCCCCAGGCTCTGCACCGTGCAGGTGCTGAAGCACCGGGTTACATCACCGTAGCTGTTGTTGCCCACCAGGCCGGCGACATCGTCTCCCGTGCCGCTGACCGAACCGGTGCTGTAGCAGCCAGTCACACGGCCCTGGTCATTGAATCCAACCAGGCCGCCGAGGTCACTGCCCGAACCGGCAATACCGACATCGACAATGCCCAGACGCCTGACTTCTGCTCCAGATGCCAACGAGCCAAACAGGCCCAGATGGGTCACACCCGTGATGGTCAGATGCGAGACCGTGTGATCGTTTCCGTCAAAGACGCCGGCGAACGGAACTCCCATCATCTCACCCCGCTCCAGATCGGCAGCGGGTGCAATGACGGCCTTGTCGAAGACCTTACCACCGGGGAGGTTAGGGTCCAGGTCGATGTCGGCGGTCAGGATGAAGTGCTTGTCGTAATCATTGGCATCCTCGCCGAGGGCGATCAGATCGACGGCCGTGGCGATCTGGTAGGGGTCGTTCGGCTCGCCCGTCCCGCCGCTGTATTTGGCGTAAGCGTTGGAGATGATGGTTAGAAACAGACCGACTGTGGCAACCCCCCGAAATCTGCGTGTGACGTTCACACTCCACCTCTCGTTCAGAGTGACTTGCTTCGTGTTCTCAAACGACTGACTATCACCGGCTTCCCAGAGTCTCTACTCACGGTTTCATCGCCCACCTTGAATCTGCACATAGTCGGCCAAGCGATTCTATCGGGCGATGGGGCTCGGATCGCCACCTTCCATCACCTGCCCGAAGAGCGTACAATCGACAAGTGTTGGCTCATGACCGTGCCAGAACTCGACGGCGACCGGGCCCTTGCTCCCGATCGTACAGCATCTGATCGTCGGAGCCGCGTCTCTACATGAGACGCCCACTGTACCGCCGGCTATCGTCAGACCATCGAGAACCGAAGGTCTGCCTTCGCCTGATGAGAGGGTCACGACGGGGCCCCTGCCATCTCCACAGATGACCGTGGCACCGACGACACTCGGGTCATTGGGATCGCTCGAACGGAGCGTGACGGACTTGCCTTTGAGGTTGAGATTCTCCAAGTACTTCCAGACGCCCGCGCCGAGCACAATCTCATCTCCCCCATGAGCGTCATCGACGGCCTGCTGAATGCTCGCATACGTTTGGCCAGTGTCTGCGTTCTCAACTATCTGGGGTGCCACGTTCTCGGCACTCACACAGATGGGATCTGCATCTATCGTAGACCCGTACGAGTCGTGGACCTTGATCGTCCACCACGTCTTCTGGAAGGGAAACACAGTCACGAGACCGTCGGGTGGAGTCGCCGTATCCGCGACGAGGTAGATCATGTGAAATGGATCGCGACCCAACAGGAGTTGATATCTCACAGCATTCTCGCTATCCCTGCAACTCAAGACGGCCCCACCAGCTCCGACGGCATTTCCATCAGACGGCCCAATGAGGGTAACCGGCTCTGGGAGCCGACCTGGATAACTCGACTCATCGTAGAACTCCATATGACCTGAAGAGGTATCGCCATTCCATTTGTCGAAGTAGGTGATTGTGTTCGGTGTCGATGCAAGCTGGAGGTTCTTGCCTGGCCCAACGACAGACCAATATGCGCCCGCCACAGCACCGTGCCTGAATTGGTTCATGTCGCTCCCTAAAAGAGAATTGAAGTACCATGTGGGAACGTCACGATGAGGCAGTGATAGTGCGACGTTCAATATGTTGGGAAAGGACGCAGCTCTTTCGCCTATGTAGATGTCGATCCAGCACTGTTCGCCGTCGACGGAACTGGCCAAGAGATTCCGAATGCTCTCTGAGTAATCCCGGCAAGCCGGGCCCGAATCAAGAAGCGAGACCCGGTTCACCGCGTATCGGGTGTCCTTATATGTGAGGTTCAGACGGAGGGCCACGTCTGTCGCAGGCTGTCCGCCCGCGCTCCAGCCGCAGATCTGGATGGCCTGTGTGTAACACGGAGCGACACTCGATAGATACACGATCATCATGTCCCCATAGTGGTAGAACGTGCGTGCGACTACCCCCGTATCCCGTTCATACCCGTATGGAAAACCCACCACGTTAGTCCTGCTAATCCAATCAGGACTGTCAACATACTGGTCTGGGTACCCTACACCGCAACTCATACCTCCGCCAAAGTAGATCAGCGTCGGCTTGTTGGGATCGAATGAGGCGTTCTCCAATCTCAACGTACTGTCGCCAAATGTGGGGACGACAACGACCTTAGTCGTGTCAGCCCGGCTTGTCAGTTCGCCGTCACCAACGACGAGCTCAAACACGCATTCCTGAATCCCGGCGGTTTGGACAAAGCCACTGATCGTTGGGGTCGCGGTATCTGCCCCCGTGATGACCAGTGGCGGGCCGGACGTCTGCCGCCACGAGTAACTCAGCGGGCCGGAATTGTCGGGGTCATAGGAGCCGGTCCCATCCAGCGTTGCAGGGTCCGTGGCTGCATACCTTGGGAGCCCGGCTTCTGCAACAGGCGGCTCGCCCCCCGCGGCGGTATTCGTGCCAGGATTGACCACCATAATGAGAACACAAACCGCTATCGCCATTAGGATTCGATGTCCCGTGCTCATTGTTGATCCTCCGGCTGACTGGTTAGTTCCCCCGTGGCTCCTCCAACTCCCACCACAGGTGCGGATAGTCCTTGCCTTCGTCGATCCACCGGATATCCTCCCGACTACTGCTCGCCCTTGCTTAATCATCCGCCGCAATCAGCGGCATTGACTGGTGTGCTCCAATCTAAGCCTGCTGCACGGCGGTGAAGCAACTGGTCCAGATAGAGCGACTGGGGCATAAGCGTCTCCCCCTGGCCCTCTCCCTCCAGGAAGTCCTCTGGGGCGGTGTTGTCCTGGATCCCCCGTTGGACGCCGAAGACAGGGCCGGCAGTCCCGATCACGTAGCCCCATTTCCACTGTCGCGAGACAACGACCTTCTTGCTGCAGCGAGCCGTCCCATAGGTGTTCCAGAAGACCGATTCCGTGGTGGAATGCCCGTGAAGCACGGTGCCCGAGGCACGGTACCGGGCCTCCAGAAAGCCTCCGTCGACGACCATGCTGTCGATTAGATTGGCCGGACTCAGGTGCCTGTGGAAGTCGTTGGCTAGGCGGCTGTCACGCGTAATACAGTTCAGAACGACGTTGCCGGTGGTCCACATACACTTGAGGTTGTAGTTGTGCCGGCCATGGAAGGAATTGCAGTCGACGAGAAGGCAATCGCTGCCGCTGAGGCTGTATCCGTAGCCGTTGCCGCCGCCGCCTTCGTACTGTGGTTTAGCCACGACACATCCACGGACCGTGATATTTCGGCATTGCTCCAGAAGCATGCCGTCAGACAACCTGTGCCAGTCATTGGTGTTGACCGACGGCCGGTACGTTTCCACATTCTGAATCCAGCCGTCCACGACATGCAGAAACTCGATGCAGTGGCAATAATGGACCTCGTAGGCGGCTGTGCCGCTCGTATCGTAGTCAGTGTCTCCCATTCCAAAGGTCAGGTTCTCCCGCATGCCGATGGAGAGGCCCTCGACTCCCACCTCCTCCAGATGGGGCGGGACCTGGTAGACCCGGGCGTTGTCGCGCGTCTTGAGGTAGTAGCGAGTGGGAATATCCACCGTGATCGTGTTGTCGTTCGTGTCGACGGCGGTGACCCGGCGATAGAACGTAACACCCATGAGGCTTGCATTCCACAGCCCGCTCATGCCGTGTTCGGCGATGAAATCCTCGGTGCAGTCGGCGCGCAGGACCACCCAGTCGCCCTTCTGAAACCGGGGCGTCGGAAACCGTCCGTCCTGGGTCATGGTGGACACGACCGGTATGACATGAGTCGGGTAGCCCACATCCCGGGCGATCTTGACCACGGTATTGGGCACAGGCGCGTGCCATCCGGTCCAGCCGGAAGGAGCGACGCGAATGACCGACTTGTAGCGCATGTAGGTTTCGTCGTTGAAGAGGAAGGTCTCGGCCGGTCCGGCCCCGCGCAGGACCACCCCGCTGCGAGAGATGGACAGGGCATGATCCGCCCCACTCGGCGGTTTGATCCGGTAGGTCCCTGGCGGCAGGTAGACGATGCCGCCGCCAGCGGCACCGGCAGCGTCAATGGCGGCCTGGATCGCAGCGGTCGCATTGAGAACACCGGTGTGGTCCGCTCGATAGGGCGCCTGCGTAACATCAATCACAGCCCCGCACGGATCGGTCGGTATATTGACCTCGCCCATGTGGTACCCGGCGTAGGAGAAATCATGGAGAAACCGTCCCTCCTGATCCCTGTACCCAGGTGTCCAGTCCTCTGGATACAGGCTGCTCCGCCATTGGGCCGTCGCCAAGGAACTCAGGGTAATAAGCATCACCATAGCCAGTACCAGAAACATCGTGACCTGATCCCGTCGTCTGACTACAGATCCCATCTTCATTCTCCTTAGAATCAAGACCATCAGCGATTGCACAGCGTTTGGTGTTCTCTTTGGACTGTGCATTGTCATTCTGCTGTTTGCTCCATACGACAGGCTCAGGACAGGTTTCTGATGTTTGATTTACGGCGACACCTCATCGCCCGCCTCCCACCACAGGTGCGGATAGTCCTTCCCTTCATCGATCCACCAGATGTCCTCCGTGCCGTTGGCCGTCTCGTCTACGAAGTCCCAGCCGGCATCCGTGAACGTGCTCTGCATCTGCATCTCGGCCGTGGCCTTGCCTGTGCCCCCAGCACTGGTGGCTTGGCCTGAAGTCTGGGTGTCCCAGAAACACTGGGTCACAGCAGCGATGGAGTTAGACCCGACGAGCCCGCCGACACTCGAATTGCCGCTGACCGCACCGATGCTGTAACACCGGGTCACAGTGCCATAGCCAATGAGACCCGCTAGCCCGCCGACGCTGCTATTCCCGCTGACCGTCCCGGTGCTGTAACACTCGGTCACAGCACTACCGCAATATCCCAGCAGTCCGCCGACACTGGAGCTGCCGATTACCCGGCCGGCGCTGTAACACTGGGCTATGGTGCTGTCGAACGTGCCGCCCACCAACCCGCCTACTTGCTCATCACCATGGACCGTCGCGGTGCTGTACGAGGAGGTTAGAGTCCCCTTGTTGCCGCCCACCAAGCCGCCCACACTCCGACTGCCGCGGACCGTGCCGGCGCTGTAGCAGGCGACCACCTTGGCGTAGTCATTGAGTCCCACCAGACACCCCACATTGGCGCCCCAACTATGTACAGCGACATTGGCATCCACCACACCCAGATTCTTGATCTCGGCTCCCGAGGCCAACTGGCCGAATAGGCCCAGAAAACCCGCCCCGGTGATCTTCAGATGAGCGATGGTCTTGTTGTTACCGTCAAAGACCCCGGTGAAGGGCGTGCCGTCGTATTCCCAAGTCCCCAGCAACCTATCCGGGGCGATCACGGCCCTGTCGAAGACATAGCCTGCTAGGTCGATGTCGGCGATCATTGTGAAGTGCTTGTCGTAGTCGTTGGGTTCGTCCCCCAGGGCGATCAGGTCGGCGGCCGTGGCGATCTGGTACGGGTCGTTCGGCTCGCCGCTACCACCGCTGTATTGCTGCCAGGACAGAAGTGGGTAGGTTTGTCCCTCGACGATCCTCCAGATGTCTTCGGTCCCATTGGCCGTCTCGCCTATGAAGTCCCAGCCGGCATCCAGGAACGTCTTGGCCGTCTGCATCTGGGCCGTCGTTTTGCCCGTGCCTCCGACACTCGTCGCCAGGCCCGAGGCCTGCTTGTCCCAGAAGCTGGCTGTTACAGTACCCCAGAAGGAGTACCAGTATCCCACCAGCCCACCAATGGTTTGGCCGTCAGTGACTGGCCCTATGCTGTAGCAGTGGTTCACAGTGCCACTGGTGAATCCCACCAGCCCGCCGACCTCCTTGCCGCCACGGACCTCTGCAGTGCTATAGGACTCGGTTATGACCCCACCTGTGTTATCTCCGACCAGTCCGCCCACATGATAGTCATCTCCACTGACTGTTCCGGCGCTGTGGCATTGAGTCACCGTAGCTCCGTTCCGCCCCACGAGCCCGCCAGCACCTTGTCCGCTGGCGCCGACCACGCTACGGCTGTGGCATTGGTACACCATACCCCGCGAACCATTGTCCCCCACCAGCCCGCCGACCGCCTGGGTGCCGCTGACTGTGCCGGAGCTGTAGCACCGAGTCAACGTGCCTCTGTTCCGGCCGGCCAGCCCGCCGACCCCCAGGAGGATCCCGGAGCCGGAACCGGCTACGTTGACCTCCACTACACTGAGGTCCTTGACCTCGGCCCCGGAGTCACAAGAGCGGAAGAAGCCCGCAGGTGCGTATCCCCGGATCGTCGCATGCGAGATCGTGTGACCATTGCCGTCAAAGACGCCGGCGAAGCTCTCGATGACGGCCCCATCGAAGAATCTCCCGCCGCGAAGGTCGGGGTCCAGGTCGATGTCGGCGGTCAGGATGAAGTGCTTGTTATAGTCCTCGGGTGTCTCGCCGAGGGCGATCAGGTCGGCGGCTGTCGCGATCTGGTACGGGTCGTTCGGCTCGCCTGTGCCGCCGCTGTATCTGGCCTGGACCACTGCTGCAACGGTCAGAAAGCAGACGACTGCTGCCATGTGGCCGCAGAACCTGCCTTTTCCGTTCATGATCCACCTTCCTTCTTGCCCGGTTGATCCGGCTAGTACCCCTCGCCCTGAGGGTTGGCCAGGTACGAAGATACCCACTCGGGTCTGATCGCCTGAGAGAGGTAGGTATACCGCCATTCCTCATCGGTCAGGCGCTTGAAGTCGGTCGTTGTATACTCGTAATAGCTCATGACCGGCCCCACGAAGGCCGTGACCTGGCCGTTGGGATCCTGAGCCGTCACGATTGCCAGGTCTGTCGGACCGGTCCCGGCGTGAAAGACCCACCCGACCGGGTTCCCTTCACAGTCCGATGGCGCGGTGTGGTAGTCCACCACCATCTGCTGTGGGTCGAACCATGTACCGTAAACCAGAGACGCGTACCATCCTTGCGGAGGAACCACCCCGCCATAGATCCTGTACCGTCCGGGCGAATAGAGCGTGTCTTGGATGAACGTAGTCTCTTCAGGGGAAAGAGGAGCCCCGTCGAGTTCCTTTTCGGCTATGGCCGCCAGTTTCTCCGTCACAGCGCCGAACGTGTCGAAGTAGTCAAGGATCTGTCCCTTCAGATCCTCAGGAGAGAAGGATAATCCCTCATACCGCTGACGCGCTGCCTTCGCAAGCTTGCCCAGCCGTTGGTATAGTTCTGGGTAGGGTTCCACGTACCCGCAAGGCGTAGAGCAGGAACCCCAGTCGCTGTAGGACTGCTTGACGTACAGCACATGATTGTGCCGAAGCTCGGTCCACGAGGCCAGTTGCGTGTTCATCTTCTGACGCGACCATGCCGTGGTCTGCATGAATAGCGGAAGGTACCCGCGATCCTGCGCAGGATTCAAGGCCCTGATCGCATTCAACCACAAGTTGTAGATGGAGCCGTCCCAAAAGGCGGTATCGTGCATGTCCACCAGGTATCGTAGGGCCGCCAGATTAGGGGAATACCGATACTGGTTCAGTTCAGGGACGAGTAGGTCACCGGCCGCATTGTTTCCCAGGGCAAACAGGATATCGAGGGTGGACGGCTGCATTCTACACGCAGCGATCTTCTCCCACACAACATTGCCCGTGATATAGGAATCGATAAGAAACCTCTGTCCGAACAGCAGGAAGGCAGAGGCGGGTTGAACGGCCTCGGGGTTAGACGGGTCCTGCTGCAGCACCTGTGATAGAATCCTCTGGGAAGCGAATGCCTGCATGGCCAATGTCTGTTGAAAGGCCGACAATCGGGCGTCATCCAACAACTCGGACGCGTCTCTCAGGCCTATGGCCTCAATGATCGCATGCAGGTTCCCGGCAGTCACATTGTCCTGTTCTCCGATCAGGCTTGAGAAGATGCCTTCCATCTCCGCGTAGAGTGAATCCACACCCGCCAGGTCCATCAACTCCAGCAGCAACACGGCGTCGATGGCCTGTCGTTGGATGTCTTGAGGGGTCTGTGGGGGGCAGCCCGGGGAAGGGCCCGTGGGAGGCAGTAGGTACAACTCAATGCGGCCAAGCCACATCATGGCTCGAAAGTACTTCCTGAGGAGGGGGTCCTCCGCATAATGGCCGCGCGGGGTGAACTGACTGAAGTCGATGGCCCTGCAGCCCTGCGAGAAGAGGGGATACGTTGTGAATGATTCGGCATCGATCAGGCCAACGATGCTGTTGACCTCCGCCCCATTGTCGGCGTAGTAGGCAGAGTCAACCTGGTCCAACGATCTCTGCGGGATCGTCAGATACAGGTCCACGTCTCTCAGCATCCGGTTCATGCGGCTGTCGGCAGAGTACCTGGCTGCCAAGGCCGGTAGGCTGGCCTGCATCCTGGAAAGCAACTCACACAGGCGGCCGTTGAGCACGCCGACCTCGAGGTCGATGAGTATCTTGTCATAGGCGATACCCAAGGCGTGGAGGATGGCATCCGCTGAGATGAACAGCGGAAGGTCATGGTTCCAGGCAAACACCATCTGATCGATCATCGAATCGGTTCTAAACCGCTCCGTCACAACGAAGCCATTGTCCTGGAGCAGTGACCTCTCATAGGGCGTCAACTGGCACGCTGCATCCACGCGTTCGTGGTACGAAACGGAGTCCCAAGGCACGCCGACCCCCTCTGTGAAGTTGCCGGTGGGATACATGGCCAGGAGTTCTGAGGTCGTCATGTCCTTGTGCTGGGCAAGAAAGGCTTCGTACTGGAGGAAGGCATCCGCGTTCGGGGTCTGGGCCCACAGGCCGATCGAGAAGGTCAGCGAGAGGACCACGCTACCTGCACCGGTCACAGCTTTCATTGTTTGTCCCTTCCTAGCATGCCAAGAGCTGGCTCCTGTGGCTCTCCCCATCAATGCCCTTGAAACCGCCAATGAGCCCAGGCCAACGCTGACAGGGCCCCGCGGCAGGCGCAGACCACCTGCGCGATGGTCTTCTGTAGTACAATGCGAGATCCAGGGTCGCGGAGTGTCAGAATTTCAGGAAAGAAGTGCAAAAACCTTGCGAGGGCAGGTCCATCGCCTGGAAAACTGTGTTCTGGGCAGCAGGGCGAGCCACGGATAGTAGCCGAAGGGGCTGCAAGGGGTACGGCGACTCCCCACCTGTCGAGGGCCTTTCGGGTCTGACACGCACGCCCCGAGGCAGGACCTCGCCGCAGCAGGGCCAGCCTCCCTGGCTGAACCATCTTCAGCCCTCCATTCCCCCACGCAGCACCAATAGACACCGGTGCGAAGAAGCTGCCCTTGGTTCCCTCAGACCCCCCGACGTTCAGTCCACCC
>JAGOQT010000399.1 GCA_018007255.1 Phycisphaerae bacterium
GCGGAAGACGACGCGGCGATGGGTGTGCGCCGCGATCTCAGGCTCGTGCGTGACGATGACGACCGTGACGCCTTCCTGGTTCAGCCGTTGAAAGATGATCATGATCTCCTCGCCGGAGAGGCTGTCCAGGTTGCCCGTCGGCTCATCGGCGAGTATGACCGCAGGCTTGTTCACAAGCGCCCGGGCGATCGCCACGCGCTGGCGCTGGCCGCCGGACAGCTCGTTGGGCTTGTGATGGACGCGGTCCTCGAGACCGACGCGCGCCAGCGCTTCCATGGCGCGCCGCGTGCGTTCCTTCGGTGTGATGTTCGCATACAGCATGGGCAGTTCGACATTCCGCAGCGCGCTCATGCGCGGCAGCAGGTTGAAGGATTGGAACACGAATCCGATCTTCTGGTTGCGGATGTCGGCCAGCTGGTTGTCGTCCATCTGCGACACGTCGGTGCCGGCCAGATGGTATGTGCCCTCCGTCGGCCGGTCGAGGCAGCCCAGTATGTTCATCATCGTGGACTTGCCGGACCCGGATGGTCCCATGATGGCGGTGAACTCCCCCTCCCCGATGACCAGGTCGATGCCCCGCAGGGCCTCCACGGAGTCCGGCCTGGCCTGCAACGCGCTGCGGTAGGCCGCAACGGCCTCCGGGATCATCCGGGCGTCTGAGTAGAGGCCGGCCACGTGCAGGACCGCGCCGGCCCGGTCGGACGCGGAGTCGATCCCGGCCTCGATCGCGCGGATCTGTGCGAGCCTGCATCTGTGCTCCAGTTCCGCGTCGCCCAGTACGGAGAAGTCCATGATGTGGTTGCCCGCGTAGGCCTCCGCAAGGGTCGCGAAACGCCCCCTCTGGGCCGGAGTGGCCTTGGACAGGTCCACCATGTTGGCGAACGGCCAGTGCAGGGAGAAGGCGTAGGCAGCCAGGTCGATCTGAGAGTCGATGTCCGTGCGAACCTGCCTGGCCCGCTGGGCCAGGCCCGGGCTCAGCCACGCCCTCTTGGCCACGGTCTCGGCCAGGGCCGACCCCTCGGCATCCATGGTGTACAGCAGCCGGGGCGCGGCGAACTCCAGGCGAGGCCGGGCATCCGAGTTCACGGGTCCTGCGCCGAACAGGCGGGGCAGGTCCTCGGCCAGGACCAGCGGTGTGAGGACCTCGGGATTGACCAGGTCCACGTTCTTGGACCTGCGGGCAAAGACCACGTTCCGCCGGGCATTCTCCAATGAGAACCGGTCCCTGCCCCGGAATCCGACCAGCAGGCAGTCTGCGCTGGGGCTCACGGGATTGGTCACAACCAGGGCGCTGTTGGGGAAGACCTCCGCAAAGGTGCGGCCCACAAGGGCAAAGGTGGGCCAGTCGATCGAGTAGGTGTGGAGCCATTGAACGAAGATGCCGTCCTCGCGGAGCCGGTCCATGGCCAGGGTGAAGAACTCGCGGGTGAACAGGGTGGCCAGGCCCGCCATCCAGGGATTGGAGGGCTCGGAGATGATCACATCGTACGTCCGGTCCGTCAACTGCAGGTGGGCCCGCCCATCCTGGACGATCAGGCGGGTCCTCGGATCGGACAGGACCCCGTTGTTCCACGGGAGGAAGAAGCGGCTTGCCTCCACCACCTGCGGGCTGATCTCCAGGATGTCCAGCCGCCCCACGGGGTAGTGGAGGACCTCGCCGGCCGTGATGCCGCTGCCCAGTCCCAGGACCATGACCTCGGACGGGTTGGGGTGAAAGAGCATGGGCAGGTGGGCCAGCAGGGTCTGCGTGGCCATGTCCGCGTCGGAGGAGGCATCCGGCTTGCCGCTGTTGGACAGGGTGTACACGGGCTCCCCGAGCCCGAAGGGGGGTGAGTCCTTGAGCACGGCCGTGAACCCCCCGATGCCGTCCCCGTGGTAGACCAACTCCAGTTCCTTGAACGCCTCGAGTGTGGCCGTGCCCCTGAACATCGCGTCCAGCCACCCGACCTGGTCCAGGACCTTGGCCAGGTTGGTGAACCGGTGGTATCTGCCCATGGACAGGAGGTGCCGATCCCAGACCGGATAGCCCAGACACAGGCCCAGCCCGACCACGGCCGGCCCCGCGAAGGGCACCAGCCTCCAGAGGGGCCGCCGCAGGACGCGGAGGACCTTAAGGGCGATGACCAGGCAGGTGAGGATCTGGAGGGCCACGACCAGGGCCAGGCCCCTCTCCTTGCCCAGCCATGGGATCAGGACAAAGCCGGCACAGAACGAGCCCAACACGGCCCCCAGGGTGTTCACGGCATAGGCCCGGCCCATGGAGCGGCCCACCGCGGCCACAGACGAGGTCACGACCTTGCCCACCAAGGGGAAGGTGGCACCTAGGAAGAGTGCGGCCGGGAGCATCAGGACAAAGAGACACAAGGCCTTGAGCACGCTCAGCAGCGCAAAATGGTCGTGGACGCGGTAGAGCAGCTTGGCGAAGAACAACTGGCTGTTGCCGAGCACCTGGCTGATGAGCAGGGCCAGGATCGCGGCGGCCAACTGGGTGGCCACCAACAGATGGATGGGGCTTCGGACCTTGTCGGCCAGGCGCCCGAAGACCAGGCTCCCCAGGGCCAGGCAGGTGATGAAGGTGACCAGGACCAGTGTGAAGGAATACGTGGTCGGCCCCACGATCAGACCCAGGAGCTTGGTCCAGATGACCTCGTAGGCCATGGAGCAGAACCCGGACACGCCGAACAGGACCAGGGCAGCAGCCACAAGGCCGTTGGACACTGGGGCCGGACATCCGGCCTGCACCGATTCCCCGGGCAGAGGCCCCTTGCGCCCGGGCGCATGCCTGGGCCGCATCGCCCGGGCGTAGGCCCCTATGCAGGACAGCCCGATCACCCCATTGAGGGCCACGGCCAGGATCAGTGTCCCGGTCGTGCCCAGGCCCTGGATCAACCAGAACCCCGTGACCAGGGCCCCTGTTGCAGCCCCGAACGTGTTCAGGCCGTAGAGGCGGCCCGTGTGCGTGCCCAGGTGGGCCAGGTGGGTGACATAGAAGCGGCACAGGACAGGCAGTGTCGCACCCATGCAGATCACGGGGGCGACCAGCAGGAGGCAGCACCCGAGGAAGGTCAGGAGGCTGTAGGACACGAAGTGCTCAAAGAGCCGGTTGTAGAGCAGCGAGTAGAGCGGCTCAAAGGCCAGCAGCAGCACGGGCAACACGAGACCATACGCGGCCACGGCCAACTCCAGCAGGCCGTACAGCCGGACCAGCCT
>JAGOQT010000060.1 GCA_018007255.1 Phycisphaerae bacterium
GTGCTGCTCCGTCCGTGGCGGCAGGGCCCTCCATCCAATACCAGATCGATCTTGCCTTCAAAGTAGTCCAGGACCTGCCGGGCCTCTCGGGCCGGGGGCTGACCCGCAGGATTCGCACTGGGGGCGACGACCGGGTGGGCCGTCCGTCGCAGCAGGGCGGATGCCACTGGATGGTCCGGACAGCGGATCCCGATGCAGGAGTCGCGGTACAGGGATGCAAAGACCTGCTGCGGGAGGTTCTGTTGGAGTCCGCCCAGGTCCCCGGGATCCACCTCGAACACGACGGTCAGCGGTCCGGGCCAGGCCCGCTCCACCAGCCTCCTGACCTTCAGGCTCCTGTGGGGTACGAACTGCGCGACCCGGCCCCTGTCGGCGATATGGAGGGTGTAGTGTTTGTCGGGCCCCCTGCCCTTGACCTTGTCGAGCTGCTTGAGGGATCGGTTCTGCACGCGGCAGGCAACCCCATACACGGTCTCGGTGGGGAAGGCCACGAGTCCGCCGCCGTCCACAAGGGCCGCGGCCTCCTCCAGGTCTCGATCCGGCTCGCCTGCGTGGGAGATCTTCAGAACCTTGGTCTGCATGGCCATCAGGATACCCGGGTCCGGTCCGCGCTGCAAGTTGACTGCTCTCCCAGGCGGGGGTGGAGCCCACTACCGGGTGCGGAGGTACTCGTGATAGGCCTGGACCTTCCTGGACCGGCGGGTCTGGATCCTCCCTCGCAGGGGGTCCCTCCAGGCGCGGTACCCTGGGCCCGCGTAGGCCCGCAGGAATCGAAGCCGGTCACGTAGGGAGACGCGGCACAGGAGCCGCTCGTGCAGGTGATGGAGGTTGGCCAGTCTCCGTCGCGGAGAGACGGTCCTCCGAAATCGGGCATCCTCGTAATCCACGAGCCAGACTCGGAAGGTCTGTCCCGAGGGGCCCACCATCAGGTTGCGGGGGGACAGATCGCGGTGGAAGATGCCTTGGTCATGCAGATGCCGGACGAATCGGGCCACGGCCTCCACCAGGGGCCTGGTGACTCCACGCCGGTCGATCCAGTGGTCCAGCTGCGCTGCGTCGGCCAGCAGCTCCATCACGAGCAGGGGCAGCCGGCCCGGCCTCTGTTCGACGTAGCCCAGCGTGCGGGGGCAGGGGATGCCCCGCTCCGCCAGACGCAGGCCGTTTCGGTAGGCCCGTCTGGCCTTGGCCAGGCCCAGCCGGACGCGAAGACGGGTCCTTGCTCGCTGATCATAGAAGAGCTTGGCCGCATAGAGGCGGCCGTCTTGCCGGACCCCGACCACTGCGGAGCGGCGTCCCAGACAGATCCTCCAGATCTGAGGGCCGTCGGCCAAGGCCCATCGGGCCTGCCTGTCGTCGTACCGGCGGTAGACCTGCTCTGCGACGCGGAGGATGTCGGGGTCCGTGTCCGGGCCGCTGGAACAGAAGATCCGGGTGTCGTTCCTTCTGAGACGCACGGGGGCCTCGGATTCCGACCTTATTCTCTGGATCCCGCACGGGGGCTCGCGCGGGTCGTGGGTTTGGGTTGCAGGACCCGTTGTTCGGTGCCGGCCCAGAGCCGGGCGATGTTGGACTTGTGTCCGAGAACGACGATCACGGGGATGATCGTGGCCACGACCAGCAGGGGCCACAGGGTCGGCAGATCCCAGCCCGGCTGGAGTGCTATGGCCGCGGCGACCAGCAGAGGGAAGCTCGCGGAGGCCAAGATGCTCGCCAGGGAGATGTATCTCCAGATCAGGACTGCGGCGACCCAGACCCCGCAGGCCAGGGCCGCACACAGGGTGTAGTAGGGCCACACCCCAAGGCCCACTCCGAAGCTGGTGGCGACCCCCTTGCCGCCCCGGAATCCCAGGTAGACTGGGAAGACGTGTCCGATCACCGCCGCGCATCCCACGGCCAGCCACAGGCCCAGGAACTGGGTCTCTGTGCCGCCTCGCTGCAGCAGGGCCGGCTTGACGACCCCCAGCGTCACGACCATGGGGATCAGGCCCTTGAGCATGTCCAGGACGAAACAGGCGTATCCCCACCGCCTGCCCAGGGCACGGGCCAGGTTCGTGGCGCCGATGTTGCCCGATCCGATGGACCGCAGGTCCTTGCCGTGGGCCCGGGCCAGGACATAGGCGAAGGGCACGGCCCCGACGAGGTACGCTGCGATGATGGGTATCAGAAAGGCCATTCAAGCATCCGGACCGGTCAGAGGAAGGTCCTTCACGATCCCATTGGGCGTCCTGGTGACATGGTCCCTCCGGACCGCCTCGCGGACGGCCCGGTTCCGTGCCAGGATCTCGGGATCCTTGTAGGGGCGCGGGTGGTCCAGGTGCACACACACCGCGCTGTAGCGGATCTGGAGACCCTTCACACCGGCGTTCACCAGTCTCTCTCCCAGCTCGCGGTCCAGTCCGCCGTACGGCATGTCCTCGTTGTATCCGTTGACCCGAACCAGGTCCTCCTTCCATGTGCTGGCGTTGTGCCCGTTCCACGTGGCCCCGGTTGTGGTCAGGGCATTGAGCACCCTCGCCAGCGGCCTGGAACGGGTCAGCTTTGCGAGCTTGAGGGACCAAGGCTGGCCGTGCCGCCGGAGCCAGGCGACGTCGAAGGGCCGCTGTGCCCGGACATCCTCCTCGGTGATGGCCTCGGAGGCGGGCGTCGTCAGTTTCACGTAGCCGCCGCTGAGGAACCGGCCCCTCCTGGCGTTCCGGACGTGGACCTCGACGAAATCGTTGCGCGGGACACAGTCGCCGTCGGAGAACAGGAGGTAGTCGGTCTCGGACGCCATGATGGCCTGGTTCAAGATCCTGCACTTCCGGAAGCCGTCATGGGGCTGCCAGACGTGGCGGATTGCAAGGGGGCCGCGACCTCGGAACGCGTCTGCAAGGGCTCGTGTCTCAGGGCCCGATCCGTCGTCGGCCAGGATGACCTCGAACCCCTTGAACGTCTGGACCTCATAGCCCCGCAGGACCTTCCCAAGCCACTCCGGCTGGTTGTAGGTCGTCAAGATGATCGATATCCGTTTGGGCGTCATGTCCCCGTTCACGACCAGATCGCGTCAGCCCCCGTGGCCCCTGCATTATTGGGCCGGACCTCCACCCTGTCAAGGCAGGCGTTCCAGAGAGGTTCCGATCCGCTTGACGGGCCGTCCCGGCCTCGATAGTGTGACGCCCCATGGTCATCTGGATTCTCACCCCGTCCGACCGGATCGAGGCCTTGACCAGAAGGCAGGCCGGCCATGCGTGAGGCCTCTGGCCCTGTGCTGGCTGTTCTCACCCCGCGCCTGGGTGCGGCCTCCGAGACCTTCGTGCGCCGCCACATCACCGGGATCGCACCCGGACGGACCGTCGTGGTGGCTAGGGATACACTGGACGGTTGGACGGTCGACGGTCCGGTGCTCCACATGCGAGACTACCCGAACCTGCTCGGCAAGCCGGCGCGGCGGCTTGGGCTGGCCTGGCTGGATGTCCGTTCACGCCGGGCTGCGGCGTTTCTTGGGCAACACGGGGTGTCCGTCCTCATGGCGGAATGGCTGGACTTCGCCGCAGAGTGGATCCCCGGTGTGCGCGGCCGCGGCGTGCGGTGTTTCGCCCACGCGCACGGGTATGACGTCACGTCCCAGAAGCTGAAGCGGCCCGGCACGCTGCGCCTGTATCGACGGCTGCACGAGATGGACGGGATCGTGGCGGTCAGCGAGGTGACGCGGCAGCGCCTGATCGAGGCCGTGGGTCTGGGGCCGGATCGGGTGCACGTCATCCCGTGCGGAGTGGACGTCCCGGCCGCCTGCCCGCGCCCTGAGCCGGCCGATCGGGTGAGGTGCCTGTCCGTGGGCCGCCTGGTTGCCAAGAAGGCCCCGCTCGATACCCTGCGTGCCTTTCACCTGGCCCACCGGGAGCTCCCCAGTCTGACCCTGGAACTGGTCGGCGACGGGCCCGTGCGGGCCGAGTGCGAGGCCTTCATCCGCGAGCACAGGCTCCAGGATTCCGTGACCCTGCACGGCGCCCGGCCCCACGCGTTCTCGCTGGCCTGCCTGCAGCGGGCCCATCTGTTCCTGTTACCCAGCCGTACCTCTTCCAGCGGCGACCAAGAGGGGTTGCCCGTGTCCATCCTGGAGGCCATGGCCTACGGGTTGCCCGTGCTCTCGACCCGCCACGGCGGCATCCCGGAGGCCGTTCTGCACGGCCAGACCGGTGTGCTGGTGGACGAAGGCGACTGGAGGGCCTTGGGCGATGCCCTGCTCAGCCTGGCCGCGGATGCAGACCTCCGTGTCAGGTTGGGGCAGGCGGGACATGCCCGCGCGGCTACGCACTTCTCCGCAGCCCAGGAGATCCGCCTGCTCCGGGCCTTGATGCTCCATCCGTGACCGGGGTGCGATGGGGGCCCTCCAGGGCCGCCTCCACGGCCAAGACCGTTCGCTCTGCGCGTTCTGCAGCGGCCTGGAGGATCGCAGGCAGACGGGGGCCGAGCACGGGCACATCCTGCAGGAACCGCTCCGTGCAGCCAAGCCAGTCCTGAACCGGGCGGTCAAAGCGGACCTGGTAGTCCCTCAGGCCCAACTGGGTGAAGATCTGCTCGGTCTTGTGCTCGTACCCCAGTCCCATGGCAGGCACACCGCCCAGCATGGAGAGCAGGCAGCCGTGCAGTCGCATACCGATGAAGGCGTCGCAGACCCGTGCAGACTCGACGAAGGAGCGGGCATCGTGGTGTTCTCGATCCACTCGGCATCGGCGGCATGGGTCGGGCGAGAGCCCATCCACAATCCGGACGGCCAGGGCGGAGTCATCCACGTAGCCCGGTACACCCTGGCAGGTCGAGAGGAAGAGGATCTCGCGTCCGGGCACGGCCAAGAGCCGCTTGCAGAGCAGGGCCGCCTTCTCCATCGTGTGCCGGACGGACCTGGCGTCCCTTGTCGGCCAGGGGCGAAACGAGAGTCCGATCATCTTGACTGGGGCCGTCTTCGGTCTGCACAGGCCGGGCCATTGGGTGTGCAGCATGAACGCGGCGTCTGCGGTCACCTGGATTCGGTCCGGGCAGACCCCGCACGCCAGGAGGTGCTCCCTGGAGATCTCGTCCCGCACACAGATCGCACTGAGCCGGTTCAAGACCCGTGGGACCGCCCGCAGCGAGGCCCGCTTCCAGAACGGGCCCACCGACTGCGCGAAGAGGACCACAGGCTTCCCGTAGTCCATCGCGACCTCCAGTCCGTGCAGGCGGTCGAGCACGCCGTAGTGGTCATGCAGGAAGCCGCCCGGTGCGGAGACGACCACGTCCGCCTCCTGGTACCACCGACGAATACGGGCCCGATTGGGTGTCCGCTCCGTCCAGCCCCACACCCGCGCATACCGGACGGAGGTCTCATGTCTGCGGATCCAACGTTCAATGGGCCTGCCCCATGTGCGGATCCCGCGGGTCCGTGGACCGTCGGCGTATTCCAGATCCGTGTCCAGGGTCAGGTCCGGGACCCATTCCTTGCACCGCTGCACGTGCTTGGTCAGGACTCGGATCTGCGCATCGGGCCACCGCTTGCCCAGGGCATTCACCGCGCCCCGGAGCAAGGCCTCATCGCCGGTGTTCATCGGCAGGGCGTTGGTGATGAGGATGTTCGGCCCAAGGGCGATGGGAGGCATCGGACTCGAAGGGGGCCGGCCCTACTTGCGGTCCAAGGTGTAGAACGTCAGGGCCATGACCTGCAGGACCCCTGCAAAGCCCAGGGCCGCAAACACGGGGTCGTAGGGGGTATTCTTGCCGGTCAGGTTCCACAGGGCGATCACCAGGCAGGCCAGGGCAGCCGTCTGCACCACGCCGGCCAGGGTCCGCATGACCGAGAAGTCCTCCTGGGCCTGTCCCGCGTGCGGGTGGGTCCTTGGTCCGGCGACTGTGTCCCGCACAGGTGCGGGTCGGTCCCCGCGGGGGTCGTCCGCTGCCAGGGGGCCCGGCCTAGACAGGCTGGAGGCGGGCTTGTCGCCCGCATCGGCCGCGCGAGGCCGATCCAGGATCGGCTGCTGGGAATGGAGGGGCTTGTCCGGGTCTGCGACTTCGAGACTGTTCTGTGTAGAGTCCATAGCTGAATCCCCATCACTAGGGCCACACCGGCCGAGCCGATCTATATCCGTCTCCAGGGCGGCTGTCAACAGCGGGCACTGAGGGGATCGGACTGTCCGCTGTCCTGTCCCTCTCGAGTCGGCCCTGCCTGCATCCGTTGGATCGTGGCCGTCGAGCTCCTGCCCTCCACCAGGGGGGCCAGGACGACCTTCCCGCCGTATCCGCGGACCACGTCTGCGCCGACCACACCTTTGTGTTTCCAGTCCATGCCCTTCACGAGCACGTCGGGACGGATCTTGCGGATCAGGGCCAACGGGTCCAATTCGTCGAAGACGGTGACATAGTCCACGGACTCCAGGGCGGCCAGGACCTGGGTCCGGTCGTCCTGTACGTGGATGGGCCGGCCCGGCCCCTTGATCGCCCTCACCGAGGCGTCGCTGTTGAGCCCCACAACGACCACGTCGCCCTGGGCCCTGCAGAACCGCAGGCACTCCACGTGACCGCGATGCACGACGTCGAAGCAGCCGTTCGTGAACACGATCGTGGCCTTCCGGCGTCGATGCCGGTCCAGGTCCGGCAACAGGGCCTCCAGGGTCCGGATCTTGCCCTGTCCGCATCCGGTCTGTGTCCGGAGATCGCGCACGATCTCCTCGATGCTGACCGGGGCGGCCCCGGACTTCTCGACCTCGATGCCGGCGGCGATGTTGGACAGTAGGACGGCCGTCGGATAGTCGCAGCCCGCGGCCAGGGCCACGGCCAGTGTGGCCAGGACCATGTCCCCTGCGCCGGTGCTGTCACGGACCTCGCGGCGCAGTGCCCGCACCCATCGCCCTGTGTCCGCAGTCTTGAGGTAGACTCCATCCTGATCGAGGGTGATGACCACCGCGTCGAGCCCCAGGTCCTGATAGAGCCGGTCCGCGGCCTTAGCGAAGTCCGGGGCTCGGCTGACCTCGAATCCCACGGCTGCGGCCGCCTCCTGGCGGTTGGGGGTGATCAGGCTGGCCCCGCGGTAGGTCGCGCAATAGTCCACGCCCAAGGCCGGGTCCACCAGCACGGGCTTGCGGGCCTGACGGGCCAGCCGGATCAACTCCTGACAGACCGGGGCTGTGAGGATCCCCTTGTTGTGGTCCTGCAGGCAGACCGCCTCTGCGGCCTCCAGGCCTCGGCGGTAGAGGTCCAACAGGGTCCGCCCCAGGGCATCGGGCAGGGGCACGGCAGACTCACGGTCCATGCGGAGGATCAACTGCGGATCGCGGCTTGGGCACAGGCCCATGAGCCGGGTCTTGGTTGTTGTAGGACGGTCGCGGGAGATCAGCAGACCTGCGGTGTCCGCGCCTGCCTGGTCCAGGAGGTCCTTGAGGATACGGCCCTCCTGGTCGTCTCCGATCACGCCCAGGCACACCGGTCCGGCCCCCAGGGCAGCCAGGTCCAGGGCCACGGAGGCTGCGCCCCCGCAGCGGTGGTGGGTCTGCCCGGTCTGGAGGACCGGGACCGGGCCTTCGGGACTGATCCGCCGCACGTCGCCGTACACATACGCGTCCAACATGGTGTCCCCGACGACCAGGATCCGCGGCGAGCCGAGGTGGTTCACGACCTTCAACAGGTGTTCGTACACTGGGCCTCCCGATCTCCCTTGTCTGGCCCCCCTGCAGCAGGCGTCGTGTTTGATCCGTGTGCCCGGCTGCGATCCAGGGCGGCCCGAATCAATCCCAGGAGGTCCTCCCGGCCTGCTGTCAACTCGAGCCGGATCTCCAGGTATCCTGCAGGGGTCCGGCCGTCGAACCAGGCGGGCCCCAGGCTCATCCAGTTCTTCTCTGTGCTCAGGATCAGGTCCGCCCCAGTCGCCTTGGCCTCCTGGCAGATCCTCTCGATCTCCCCTCGGGTGCAGGCGTGGTGATCGTCAAAGGCCTTGGTCCCGGCCAGATCGACCCCCAGGCGGGTGAGGGTCCGGAAGAAGGCCTCCGGATTGCCGATCCCGCAGAAGGCATACGCCCGCCTGCCCGCCAGGTCCGCGGGGCCCAGGGTCCGGCGGTCGGCCAGGTGCACTGCAGTCGGTGCGTGGACCGCCCTGGCGATGACCAGGCCGGGATTGATCTTGCGAAGGACCCGCTCGATCTGGGCTAGTCGATCGGGTGGAGCCAGGTCGGACCGGGTCACGACTGCTGCCTGCGCCCTTGCAAGGGCAGCCAGCGGTTCCCGCAACAGGCCTGCAGGCAGGAGTCTTCCATATCCAAAGGGCAGGGTCGCGTCGATGGCCACGATGTCCAGGTCCCGGGCCAGTCGTCTGTGCTGGAGCCCGTCGTCCAGGACCAGGACCCTCGCCCCTCGGTCGATGGCCAACTTGGCCCCAGCCACCCGGTCGGGATTCACCACCACCTGCACCCCGGGGCACGCCCCCGCCAACAGTGCGACCTCGTCCCTGTCTCCTGACTCCTGACTCCTGACTCCTGACTCCCTCTTGCCCTTGTACCCCCTCGTGAGGACCGCCACTCCTGCGTTCTGCGTTCCGAGTTTTGTCCTCTCAGTCAACTGCCGGCAGAGCCAGACGACCAGGGGGGTCTTGCCGGTTCCGCCTGTGGTGATATTCCCTATGGACAGGACGGGAACATCCACGTGACGGACGCGGAGGAGACCTCGATCGTATGAGGCGTTGCGCACGGCCGCGGCCAGGCCGTAGCCCAAAGAGGCCGCACCCAGCAGGGGCCGCAGGAGCGCGGCAGTTGCGTCTGTGCGGCGGCCTGAGAGGATCGCCCTGAATTGGTCCTCGCTGAAGGGCATGGCCTCAGTGTTAACCGAGGACACGCAGCCGGTCAAGGGCTCAGGCCTCCGGCACGACCATGGCGACTGCGACTTCCCTCCTCTTATCTTGGCCGACCAGGTGTTCCACCAGGGTCAGGGCGAACTCGATGGCCGCACCCGGGCCCTGGGCCGTGACCACGTTCCGATCCACCACCACGGGCTCACGGCAGAGCAGGGCAGGGTCCATCTGGGCGTAGAGCGCAGGGTGGCAGGTGGCCTTGAGGCCCTTCAGGTGACCGTGGGCCTGGAGCACGACTACAGGGGCCGCACAGATGGCGGCGACCCACCGGCCGGCCTGCATCTGCCTCTCGAGCAGGTCCGCCAGGACCCTCGACCGGGCCAGGGTCTGCGCCCCGGGCATGCCCCCGGGCACTGCGATCAGGTCGAAGACCCGGCCCGCACACCCGCCGAGGGTTGTGTCCGCCACGATCTTGACCCCTCGGCTGGCGGTGATCTGCGTCTGCCCTGCAGAGGCCACGGTCACGGTCACCCCCGCTCGCCGCAAGGTGTCGATCACACACACCGCCTCGATCTCCTCGATGCCGTCTGCAATCGGCACCAGTGCGCTCTTGCCCATGTTCGCCTCCCTTCTCTTGCAGGTGCTGTGGTCCGGAGGGCCTCACATCGTCCTGGCCACGATCCAGGGGACGACGATGAGCATGCCCAAGGTCGCCCCTACGTTGGTCAGGGCCGTGACCAGGAGGACCTTGGTCACTGGATTGGTCCAGAACTCCCTGAAGCTCGAGAGCGTGTTGGGCAGGTCCTCGAAGTCGTCCACGGTCGGCCTCCGGATCCAGGCCTGTGCCAGGCCGGCGAACCAGCCTGTGGCCAGCAGAGGATGCAGGATGCCGATGGGGGCAGCCAGGAAGGCCGTGCCCACGGCCAGCGGATGGGCCCAGGCCAGGGCCGCGCCCAAGGCCGACAACACGCCCGTGCCCAGGATGAAGATGAGCACATTGGCCCACCCCTGGTCCGGCCCGCGCACGAATCCATAGGCCATGAGGCCGACCAGGACCAGGGGCACTCCCCATCCGATCAGCCTGGGGACGATCGACTTGGGCGGAAGCTGCTCGAGGTCGTCCAGGGACCGGTCCTCCCGGATGTGCCGGGTGATGCCCTCCACGTGTCCTGCGCCGACCACGGCCACGAGGGTCCTGCTGCGGGCGCGACGGATCTTCTGGGCCAGGTAGATGTCCCTCTCGTCGATCAACCTCCGCTTGATCTGCGGAAACCTCTCGGCGAACTCGGACATGATGGACTCCAGCTCGTCCCGCTTCTTGAGGTCCTCCACCGCCCGGCTGTCCAGTTGGTCGGTCTCGAACAGGGCTGCCAGCAGGTGGGCGAGGAGCTTGCACTTGCTCCAGAACCCGAGGTAGCCCCAGACCCGTTTGAAGGTGATCTGGATGTCCCGGTCGGCCAAGACCAGGCTGGCTCCGGTCTGCTCGGCCAGCCGGATCCCCTCCAGCATCTCCGCCCCGGGCTGGACTCCCAGCTTCTCGCCGATCCGCCGATAGAACGACGAAAGGGCGAGCTGGGTCAGGAGCAGCACGGCCTTCCCCTCCTTGAGGATCTTCAGGATGTCCATCCTTCGCCAGGCCTCGGCGTCGGTCAGGGTCCTGTGGCGGGACGGGCACAGCTCCACGGCGATGGCGTCCGGGTGCACGGACTCCACGGTCCTGCGCACGTCCTCCACGCTCTCCTCGGACACATGCGCAGTGCCGACCAGGTGGATGGTCCGTCCATCCACCTCCAAGGTCGTCACACTGGTGGGAAGCGAGGGGTCGCCCATGTGGAGCGCGGCTTACTGCAGAGCCTTGCCCAGCATGTAGTAGACCTCGTTCCACCGGAGTTCCTTCTTGAACTCCCCGAGGGTGGTCGAGTGGTCGATGCACACGGTCTCGATCCCCGCCATGTCCGCGAAGTCTACCAGATGGTCCGGGGTCAGGGCCATACTGAACCCGGTGTGGTGGGCCCCGCCTGCCAGGATCCAGGCCGCGGCCCCCACCTTGAGGTCGGGCTGGGGCACCCACACCACTCGCGCGACCGGGAGGTGCGGGAGGGCCTTTCTGGGGTCCACGACGTCCACCGGGTTGACGATCAGGCGGAAGCGGTTGCCCAGGTCGATGAGCGAGGCGTTGACGCCGGGTCCCGACGCGGTGTTGAAGACCAGGCGGCACGGATCGGCCTTGCCTCCAATCCCCAGGGGGTGGATCTCCAGGGACGGCCTGCCGTCCGCGATGCTCTCGCAGACCTCGAGCATGTGTGCGCCCAGGACCATGGGGCGTACCGGGTCCAGGTGGTAGGTGTAGTCCTCCATGAACGAGGTCCCGCCCGGCAGTCCTGTAGCCATGACCTTCATGGCCCGGACCAGGGCCGCGGTCTTCCAGTCGCCCTCCGCGCCGAATCCGTACCCCGAGGCCATCAGCCTCTGGACCGCAAGGCCCGGGAGTTGGACCAGGCCGTGCAGGTCTTCGAAGGTCGTGGTGAAGGCCGTGTACGGGCCGGACTCGAGGAAGGCCTTGAGGCCCAGTTCGATCCGGGCGGCCTCTCTGAGGGACGACCGCTTGCGTCCGTCCTTGCGCAGGGGCTTGGCCACGTCGTAGCACTCGTCGTACTCGGCCATGAGTTGGTTGGCCTCGCGGTCCGTCACCTGTCGGATCGCGTTGGCCAGGTCGCCGATCCCGTACCCGTACACGTCGTATCCCATGCGGATCTGGGCCTCGACCTTGTCCCCTTCGGTCACGGCCACCTCCCGCATGTTGTCCCCAAACCGGACGATCTTCGCGCCCTGGGAGTCGTGCCAGGCCGCGGCGGCCCGCATCCACACGCCGAGCTTCTCTTGGACGTCCAGGTCCTGCCAGTGGCCCACGATCACCTTGCGGTTCTTGCGGAGACGGGTGCAGATGAACCCATGCTCGCGGTCCCCGTGCGCGGACTGGTTGAGGTTCATGAAGTCCATGTCGATGCTGGACCAGGGCAGTTCGCGGTTGAACTGGGTATGGAGGTGCACAAAGGGCTTGCGCAGGGCACTGAACCCGGCGATCCACATCTTGGACGGAGAGAAGGTATGCATCCAGGTGATCAGTCCGATGCAGTTCTTCGCCGTATTGGCCTCGATCATCAGCCCGGTGATGTCCTCGGGCCTGGTCATCACCGGCTTGAACACGACCTTCACAGGCACGCGGTCCGACTTGGACAAGGCCTGGGCGATCGTCTTGGCATTCTCAGCCACCTGCTTGAGGGCCTCCGGGCCATACAGGTGCTGGCTGCCGGTCACGAACCATACCTCCAACTTCCTCAGATTTGCCATCGTCGTGTCTCCATCGAACAAAGCCCGTATTGCGGAAGAAACAGGCCCATAGACTACCACACCCAGGTCCGGTCGTCAAACCAGGCGGATCAACAGGGTGCATGACCGGTGTTGCGGGGGTGATTTGGCCGATGTCGCGTAGCGTTCCTCCTATGGCCGGTGGAGGGCCTTGCCGGCCATGAACCGCATGACGAGTCGGCCGCGCCAGGGGCCACGATACGGACGCACGACTCGTATGCCAAGCCACTCTCGCCCATCCCACTGAACAGCCTCCTTCAACCATGCCATAGAGGCGGCGCCCGATCCCGCAGGCTCTGCCGTGAAGCCCACGACTTCAATCGTGGCAATGGCCTGGGAGGACGCTACTTCCGGGTGCCTTCGACGCGCAACAACGGTCATGCACCCTGATCATGGCGTGATGAGGACTCTGTACGAGTCCCCGATCTTCTCCTTCAGGCGGATCGATATCCTGTTCCGGTCATCGCGGAAGGCCCCACGTTTCCCTATGTCGAATGCCGCGCCTTCAAGGTGTGGGATAGAAGGATCGGCATCCATGAGCCTGACAGGAGACCGGCCATGGCGGCACTCGGGGATGCGGTCATCGGCGTACAGGATCAACACACCCCTTCCCGGCAGGACCCTATCGCAGCCTATGGCCTGCCGATTCTCGACGAGGTAGTAGGTGGACCCCGAGACAGGTATCTTGATCACCAGGGTCTCAGACGAGCCCTCCTCAAGGGGGCCCAGAAGAACCTCTGTGCTCCGGCCCGGCCTGACGACCTTGATCTTCTCTGGATCCATCCAGTGGAGTCTCATCCGCGTCCAGGAGCACAGACCTGGCGGAGCAACTCCCCTCTCGATGAAGTGACACGACATCGGGTCCCAGAACCCCATATTGATCATCGCGCCCAAGAACGTCTCCCGCAACGGACCGGGCCTTGCCTGCAGATCGTGATCGTAGAGGCAGGGAACCCTCCTCATGCCCTCTTGTATCCCCCCGAGGATGTGGGCGATATCATGGAAGAGCGTGCCGAGATGCGCCGGATAGCAGAAGATGGCGACCCCTCCATGGATGGGCTGGCCACGGGTCGTTCTCGGGATGTCTTGCGAGCTCCATCCGAGCATGCCCGGATATCCACACAGGCCGATCATCCCGTATTCCGCCTGTTGTGCCCCCAGGAAGATGGCCACGAAGGAGTACTTGGAGAAGTCCACCTCCTTGTCCGCTGCACGGAGGGCGTCGTCGATCAGCTTCCTCACGCGTGCCTTGTCCACCTCCAGGTTTCTCGGCGAGATCTTGTATCGTGTGACGGGACTCGGCAGCACGTACCATCTCTCCGTGACGTACACGTCCAGAGATACTCTGTTGTACGACATCTCCTGCACGTAGCCATTCAACTGTCGAGAGAATCTCATCTGGACGAAATCCCGATCGATGCTGTGGCTCACGTCGGGAAATTCGACAAGCAGAACCACCCCCTTCTCGACCCTCTCTGGACGCCACCCACCAGAGGCACTACCGGAGGAGTCCTGCCCGGGGGCAAGGGAGTGAGCTGCCAACAATGCAAGAGTCCCGAGCAGAACATGAGTGCGATGCGGATGAGCCATGATTCTGCCTCAGTCTCATTCCCGATCTGTCTGGAGACCACGGTTTGGCCGTCCTACCATCCCGCCGTCTGACCTTCCTGTCGGCCCCTTAGCCACCGCTCGCCTCCCATGCCCTGAGCCGGTCCTGGATGAACTCCATGATGGCCTGGTGCTCCTCCTGTCCCCGCCCCCGGATCTCCAGGGACGGGCCGAAGGCAAAGTGGACCGTACGGCTCCGGTCGATTCGGCCGAAGTCCTTCAGGCGTCTGCCGTTCTCCCAGGCATGGGTCCGCAGGGCCAGGGGCACGATCGGGACCTTGGCCCTGTGGGCCAGCTTCACGCCGATGCTGTTGAACTGGGCGGGGTCGAACACGGTCATGCGGGTCGTCTGCGGAAAGAGGATGATGGAGATGCCGCGCCGCAGCCGCTCCTCGCCGCCCTCGAGCACGGCCTTGAGATCCTCCCGCGGACTGACGCGCGTGACGGGGATGGGGTCGCGGGAGCGCATGACGTGGCGGAAGACGGGATACTCCAGGAGGTCCTGTTTGACCACGAAGGTGCAATCCCGGATCGGCTGAACGAGGATCGGCAGGACCACGGTCTCCAGCATGCTCATGTGGTTGGCCACAATCACACAGGGGCCCTGGAATCCCTCCAGGTTCTGTGTCCCCTCGATGACCACCCGGACTCCAACGGACTCCAGGGCCCTCAGGATGCCCAGGCTGCTGTGGCACCAGGAGGGGTTGTCGTATTCGCCCCGCTTGGACTTGCGGCTGGCCTGGAACACGATCCACATGAACCTGGGGTAGAACGCCAGGGAGGGGAACAGCCTGGCCCAGACGGAGAGGGGCCCGGGTTGCGTTCGGTAGACCCCGTTCGTATAGGGCAACTTCTGCATGGAGGGGCAGTATACTTGGCAGGGGCCTGGCCGTAAACGGCTCGGTCCGCGGCGGACGTCCGTCCGACACAGGGGTCTGTGGCTAGCCCGCATTTCTCACGAGGCTTCGGACGGTCGAGGCAGAAGTGAGCCTGTGGACCCGACTTGGCCCGACCGGAGGGCCGACCCATCCGTGAC
>JAGOQT010000400.1 GCA_018007255.1 Phycisphaerae bacterium
AGGCCGGTCCATTCGTACGCGCAGGCAGGATCCCTCTGGATCGCCTCGCACACCTGGGCCACGCCCGGGGTGTAGAGCATCCGCATATCGGTCTGGCTCCGCACAGGGACCCGGCTGACCATCTGGATGGAGCCCCGTCTGTGGATCTCCATGATCTCGTCGCGGACCTGGACGACGTCCACGCCTTCGACGGCCCTGACCGCCGACAGACTCGCCTCCACGGCCTTGCGGTCGGGCAGGTACACGCTGATGTCCCGCACCAGGCGATCGGGCTCCAGGGCGACTTGGTGGATCGGCCCCACGTGGCCCCGGGCCCGGCCCAGGGCGGAGCAGACCTGGGCCAGGGTCTCTGCCCGGTCCAGCATCCTGCACCGCAGGGTCAGCATGTGCTGTGCGCCGTAGCGTTGCTGCCACGCCGTGTACTTGGCTGCGTCCATACAGACACCTCATCTGGGACCTTCGTGCCTACTGGGGGAGTTCCGTGTCCCCGTCGAGAGTCGCCCCTGACGGACAACACCTCTGAGATGGAGACATCCTATGCCCGGTCCGTCGCGGTGTCAAGCACCGCGCCGCCCGGATCAGGTGCCGGGCCCGGGTCTGGAGGGAGGGCGTGGCCGGTTGCCGACGCGCCTCCGCAAAGACTCGTTCTTCCGGATCAACTCGCACCGCTGCTGCACACACACAACCGAGCGGAGACCGTCGGGGGGCGTGTTCACGACGTAGTCCAGGAGGCGCTCGACCGTGCTGGTGGCCACGTGGAGGCGGGTGTCCGACGACCCGTAGTAGAGGAACACCTCTCCGTTGTCGCGGGCCACCCACCCGTTGGAGAAGACGACGTTGGAGACGTCGCCGACCCGCTCCTCGCCCTGGGGGGCCAGGAAGTACCCCCCGGGCTTGTGGAGGACCCGCCACGGCTCCCGGAGGTCCGTCAGGAACAGGTAGAGCACGTACCGATACCCGGCGGCCGTCTCCCGCACGCCGTGGGCCAGGTGGAGCCAACCCCGGTCGGTCCGGATCGGGGCCGGTCCCTGTCCGTTCTTGCCCTCGCAGATGGTGTGGTAGAGGCACGGATCGATCAGGACCTCCGAGCGGAGAACGGCCCGCTCCATCCGGTCGCACAGGCCCCAGCCGATCCCGGATCCGGTGCCGGTTCGCTTGAAGTCGCTGGTCGGGCGGGTGTAGAGGCCATACCGGCGGTCCACGAACTCCGGGTGGAGCACGTAGTTGCGGTGCTGCCCGCCCGGGGCCGCGAGGTCGGCCAGACGCTCCCATTCCTGCAGATCCCGCGTTCGCGCGATCCCGGTCCGTGCCACGGCCGCGCTGGGATCTTCCTCGCGGGCCGGGTCGTGGCTCTCTGCGCAGAACAGGCCGTAGATCCACCCATCCTCGTGCCGGGTCAACCGCATGTCATACACGTTGGTCTCCGCATCCGAGGCCGCGGGCATGCGCACGGGGTAGTCCCGGAACCGGAACCCGTCGATCCCCGTGCCGCTCTCGGCGACCGCGAAGAACGACTTCCGGTCCACCCCCTCCACGCGGGTCACCAGGCAGATCCTTCCATCCAGCTCGATGGCCCCGGTGTTGAAGACGCTGTTGATCCCCATGCGCTCGCACAGGAAGGGGTTGGACCGCCGGTCCAGGTCGTAGCGCCAGGAGAGGGGGGTATGCTCCGCAGTGAGCACCGGATACCGGTAGCGGTCGGCGATCCCGTTTCCGCCCGGGCACCTGCGGTTGGGTCGCAGCACCAGTCTGCGGTGCGAGTCGAGAAGCCGCTTGAGTCGTCTGTCGAAGTCCGTGTTCTTCACAGCCTTGTACGCTCCGTTCCATGAGGGTCGGTCGGATCTGCGACTGCCGCCTGCAGGGTGTCGAGGCGGTGCAGGACCTGAAGGCAGGCCCTGACTCCGTGATAGGGCTCTTTCCACTCGGAGACCTTGGGCTCCGTTCGATCGGGGCGGCCGTGCGCATCCACTCTCCAGAACCACTCCCCGTGTTCGGGGTCCACGATATGGCGTTCGATGAAATCCCATACCGCCAGGGCGGCCTGGAAGTAGACCGGATCCCCGCTGACTTGGCAGGCATTCAAGAACCCGACCACGGCCTCGGCCTGGGGCCACCACTCCTTGTTCGGGTTGGTCACCCGGCCGGACCGCCCCTCATAGCAGAGCCCCCCGGAGGCGTCCACCCCCTGATCCAGGGTGGACCGGGCCAGGTCGAGGACCAGCGGCCTGACCCCGGCCGCGACCTCCGGGTCGGCCGAGGCCTGCGCAGCCTCCCAGAGGAGCCAACTGGCCTCAATCTCATGGCCGAAGGTGTAGTTGTCGGACCTGGGCCTCCAGGCCATGTCGAAGAAGTGATCCAGATGGCCAGACTCCGGATTCCAGATCCGGTCTGTGAACAGACCGATGATCTCGCGCACACGTGTCCGGACCGCATCGGCGCGCCACACCCCAGCCAGGCGGGTGTAGGCCTCCAGGACGTGGAGGTGGTTGTTCATGGACTTCGGCTCCACCATGTCCTTATCGCTCAGGGGGCAGCCCTGGGCCACGGACCAGTCCCTCTCGCACACCTCCACATAGCCCTTGTGGGCCGCATCGTGGCTGTGCCTCTCCACCAGATCGAAGAGGTCCCGGGCCTGCTGGAGGGCGTCTGTCTGTCCGGCAGCCTGGTGGAACTCGGTCAGGGCATAGAGGACAAAGGCCTGGCCGTAGGTCTTCTTGTGACCGTCCAGCCATCGGCCGCGGGCGTCCACCTGCCAGACGAATCCTCCGTGCTCCCGATCCAGGAAGAAGCGAATCAGGTAGTCATAGGCCCGCGCTGCCAAGTCAAGGCACCTGGGGTCCCCCGTGGAGGCGGCCAGGGCTGCGTACGTCCACAGGAGCCGGGCATTCAGGACCAGTCCCTTGGGTGCGTCGGCCTCCACCACCAGTTCGTTGGACATCCGGCCGATGAAGCCGCCGCGATCATGGTCTTCGGCCCGATTCAGCCAGAACGGCATGAGGTCCCCGTGCAGTTCCGCCCGCACGCGGTCTGAGAATCGCCTGATCTCGTGGGTGTCCACGGGAGGCCCTTTCCTTGTCCGTCGTGGTCCTCGGGCCCGTGAACGGGGCCACAGGACCTACAGTCCGGGGCCAAGTATCGGGTCCCCGGGACCTTCCGGTCAAGCCCGTTCCAGGTC
>JAGOQT010000061.1 GCA_018007255.1 Phycisphaerae bacterium
GGCGCTGGGTCCCGATGTCCCTGTCGTTCCGTGTCAGGCGGACCTCCGGGCAGTTCGTCTAAAAGGCGACGCTCACCGTGGCACCTGCGGTCCAGTTCCAGGACTCCTGGCCCCGCATGCCCGGATACCTGCCCCTGCCCCCGCCGGAGTAGACGCAGAGGTAGACCATGGGCCTGTCGCTCCACAGGGACTGGCGGAACCAGGCATTGGGCTTCTTGAACCCGCACAGGTCCAGGATGCCTGCGGAGCTGCCCCGGTTGGGCCAGCGGTTGGCCTCGCCCAGGTAGTCGATGCCCGTCCACAGGAACTGGCCCGCCACGTAGTCGTTGTCCCTGACCACGGTCCAGTTCCTGTACTCATGGCCGTTCTCGCTGCCGAATAGGACCCGCTTGGCGTACTTCTGGTGGTCTGCAGCGTAGCGGCCCTCCTGGTAGTTGTACCCGACCACGTCCAGCATCTCCCCGAGCCCGACCGCGTCCGACATGGGGACATGGGCCAGGGCCGCGGTCACGGGTCGCGTGGGGTCCAGTCTCTTCACCGCCTCGATCAGGGGCCTGGCGTGCCGGACCAGGTCCTGGGCGGGCGGATTCTGGGGCCTGTACTCGTTGCCGAGCACGGGGTGCGAGAAGGGGTCGTTCGCGTAGTCGATCTCGTTGCCGATGCTCCAGAGGATCACGCAGGGGTGGTTGCGGTCCCGCCGAACCAGGTCCTGCATGTCGCGGACCGACCACTCCTCAAAGGACTCCGCATAGCCGAACCGGCTGGGCAGGCTGACGTTGCGGCCCGTGACCCACTTGTTCTTGGCAGGTGTGAACTCGTCGAAGGCCTCGTCCTTGACCAGCAGGCCCATGCGGTCGCACAGGTCCAGCAGCTCGGGCGCGGGCGGGTTGTGGCTGGTCCGGATCGCATTGGTGCCCAGCTCCTTGAGGATGCGGAGCCGCCGCTCCAGGACCTGGTCCGGAACGGCCGCACCCACGCAGCCCGCGTCGTGGTGGATGCACACGCCCTTGAGCTTCAAGGCCTGGCCGTTCAAGAAGAAGCCCTTGTCCGGGTCAAAGCGGATCGTGCGTATGCCGAACTGCGTGGAGGTCTCGTCCACCACCTGGGAGTCCACCTTCAGGCGGGTCTTGAGGACGTACAGTGCGGGCGTGTCCGGGGACCACAACTGGGGTTTGGGGAGGGTGATCTGGGACACGACTTGGGCCTCTGCCCCTCCATCCGCCTTCCCGGCCTGTGTGGCAGTGCCTGCTGTCCTGCCGTCCGGCCCCAGGACCTCCAGCTCAAGAGAGAAGGCCCTGGCCTGGCCGGTCTCGTTCTCCACCGCGGTCTCCACGCGTACGAGGGCGGAGTCCGCCTTGACCTCGGGCGTGGTCACGAACGTACCCCACTGTGCTACGTGAAGCCTGTCCGTGATCCGCAGGCGGACGTGGCGGTAGATCCCCGAGCCCGTGTACCAGCGGGAGTCCGCGAAGCGGGAGTGGTCCACTCGCACGGCCAACACGTTCTCCCCGTCGCCGAACCTGGCCAGGGGGGTCAGGTCGCACTCGAAGCTGGAGTATCCGTAGGGCCTCCCACCCACGCAGTGGCCGTTGAACCAGACCTGGGCGTGGTCGTAGACCCCGTCGAACTCGATCGCCACAAGACAGTCCTTGTCGGCCGTGTCCAGTGTGAAGTGCCTGCGATACCAGGCGATCCCGCCCGGGGCAAAGCCGTTGCCGCTGCCGTGTTCAGGACCGAACGGCCCCTCGATGCTCCAGTCGTGGGGCACGTTGACGTTGCCCCAGGTGGAGTCGTCGAACGCGGGCACGGCCGCTGTGGCGAAGTCGCCCCTGCTGAATCGCCAGTCCGCATCCAGGTCCAGATAGGTCCTGGCTGAGGACGCTGTGGGCATCCCAACCGCCACCAGGGTGCCGGTCCATACCAGGGCCACGACACAGGGACTTCGTTTCATAGTCACTCCTTTGCCTCTAGATCTTGATGAGGATCCGTCTGCGGTACAGGAACAGCAGAATCAGCCACATCACGGCCACGCCTGCCATGGCCCTGATCAGGTCCTGCCATGGGCCGGTCCAACGCGCCAGTCCCTCCACGAAAGGATCACTGAGGGTCTTGAAATCGAACAGGTGCACGGCCATGTAGGTCAGGATCGCATTGGCCCCCAGGACGGCAAAGGTCTGTCCCAGCCTGCGGAGGCCCCAGACGTCGATGAGCAGATAGAACACGGCCAGGAGCAGGAGGCTCCACCCGCCCGCGTAAAGGACCATGGAACTGGTCCAGATGTGCTTGATGACGGGGAAGACCTGTGCCCAGGCCCAGCCCGCCAGGACGCAGGCCAGGCCCGCCCCTGCCAGGATCAGGACCTTGTTGCGGTCTCTGATCCCAGACCTGAGCAGCTGGCCTGCAAAGGCCCCCATCATGACCGTGCTGGCGAAGGTCATGCTGCTGAGGATCCACGTGTACGTCGTGCCGTCTTGGTACGGGCCCAGGATGAGCTTGTCGAGGTAGATGGCCAGGTTGCCCTGTTCCGTGAGCTGGCCTGCACCGTGTCCTGGTACAGGGACCCACATCAGCAGCCCCCAATAGGCCAGCAGCAGCCCCGCGGTGGCCGCGACCTGGGCCCACGGCCGAAGGTGCACGAGGAGTACGGCGGAGATCAGGTATCCCGCTGCAATGGCCTGGAGTGTGTTGCTGTACAGATGGAGCCTGGACAGGTCGTACTCCAGGAGCCCGCCCTGTGCGATCATGCCCAGGACCCACAGAATGGCCACCCGCACCAGGACGTGGCGGTGGATCCGGGCCTTGGTGTCGCCCCTTTCGATCCGCCTGGCCAGTGAGAACGGCATGGCCACTCCCACCAGGAACAGGAACAGAGGCATGATCAGGTCCCAGGCCGCAAACCCCTCCCAGGTCACGTGGCGGGTCTGCGCCAGGACATGCCGGTTGAACCACTCGCTCCGGAGGCCCTTGGCCAGGCCGTTCAGGATCCCCTCGCCGCCCGCGATCCAGAACATGTCGAAGCCCCGCAGGGCATCGAGCGACATCAGGCGCCCCTGTCCCGCCAGGGCCGACCCCGGTACCTCTGACACGGCCGGTCGATCCATGTCCAGAACCTACCGGGCCCATCTCGATCCGTCAATGGAGGCTCGTTACGGGATCGCTCGCGTCCTCACAGCCCTTCGGAGCCATCCAGCATCCGACGGACGAGTCTCGGCCCGCCTATGGACCGACCGTCGCGGATTCCCCTACATTGATTGCCTGCTCCTGGGCCCTAGAACCTGACGACACGACAGGCTCGAATCGCCACACGTTCCACATCCCCCCGCGATTCGACCTGAAGTAGATGTACCTTCCCTCCCGATCCCAGCAAGGCCAGTCGTCATGGGATCCGTTGGTCGTGAGTTGGGTCTTGTTCGTGCCGTCCGTGTCCATCATCCAGATATCGAAGTTCCTCTTTCCACTGGCATCCACCCCCTCGTTCGAGGCGTAGGCCACCCTCTTGCCGTCCGGGGACCAGCGGCCGTGCAGGACGTCGTAGGCGGTGTTGTTGGTCACCTGTGTCTCCTCGAACCCGTCGATGGACATGGTCCACAACTGCCGCCTCTTGCCCTCTCTGTCCGGTCGGGTGAACAGGATGCGTTGGCCGTCCGGAGAGACCTGGGGGTGGAGTCCCTCTCGTAGCTGGGTGGGCAGGAGGCCGTTGTAGCCCATGACCCAGATCTGGGGCTCGTCCGCACCCGGGGGATTGCAGTTGTACACAATCGCCTGATTCTCCGGCCCCACGCAGGGCGCATAGTCCTCGGTGGCGGTCGCACTGAGCTTCGTGATTCCTCCTGCGCCCGTGAGATTGATCCTCCACAACGTGGGCAGCGGCCCCGTGCGATTCCCGCTGAAGACGATGCTCTTGCCGTCTGCGCTGAACGCCGGGTCCAGGTCCGCGCGGGTTCCGAAGGTGATCCGGGTCTTGGCGGACGAACCGATCGTCTGCTTGTACAGGCTGCTTTGGGTCTTCAGGTGGATCTCCACCCCTTCGCCGGCCTGGGTTGCAGACCACTTGAGGGTCAACTGCGGATACACGAGGACATCCTCGGTAGGGGACACGACGGGTTGGCCGAGGACAAGGCCTGGGTCTTCATTCTCCGTGATGCGCGTCACGCTCTTGACGTTGGGGGACCTCTCGATGACCTCCTTGTAGGCCAGGAGTTCGGTCCGGGCGGCCTCCAGCCTGACCCCCTCCTCCGTCAGGACGGGTCTGGGTTCCACCAACTTCGTCCTCACCGTGGTCTGTGGACCACAACCCACGAGCAGGAACAGGATCGCGGCACATCCCAACGCCATGCAGCCTCTGAGTGTCATCATGTGAGGTCCCTTTCCAATGCCCCTTGTCGACCACGCATACCAGTCTCTTCGCAGCTGGTGCAGCCCGGATTGAACGGGACATCCTGTCCATCCAGGACCGTGGCGGGTCGTGCGTAGAACATACCGGGCCCGTTGGGCCGCGTCAATGGGGACCGGGCACCGGTCAACGGTCCCTTTCCGGACCGCTTGAGGGTCCCGTCAGAGCCTCTTGTCCTCCACGGCCTCCAGGCGGGTGTCGGGGAGGGGGCCGCACTCGTGCACGCGGAGGTCCGCAACGTTGTTGAGCACCAAGGTCGGCACGTCGGGCGCTCGCTGGGCCTTGAGATGGCGGATCTCCACGCCCTTGACGTCGCTGAGCACCAAGGCGGGTCGCAGGTCTTCCTGGAGGACGCTCACCTCCACGTTGTCCAGTGTGAGGCCCTTGGCGTGCCGGATGAAGAAGCCGTACGCGGGCGTGTTGCCGAACATGCTCGGCTCGGGATAGGCGTTCTCCCTCTCGGCCGGGGTCCGCTCTGCGTCCGCCCGGGTGCCGCCGCCCCGGGCCACAATGCGGATGTTGCTGAGGGTCACGTCCTCGATGTCGTAGCCCGGGATGCCGCTGAGGATCGAGCTGTACCGGGGGTCTGCGTTGTACACCGTGACGTTGCTGATCGTCACGCGCCGGAGCCTGCCCACGGGGGTCCCCTCCGGCCCGCGCATCCGGCTACCCAGGCGGAGGAAGATCGGGGAGTTGACGATGTCCCGCATGGTCAGATTCGTGATCGTCACGTCCTCCAGGAGCCCGCCGTCCACGGTCTCCAGGGCGAGGCCGCGGCAGTAGTCGAACACGCAATTGGAGATCGTGATATTCTTGAAGCCGCCGTTGGACTCGGTGCCGAACTTGATCCGTCCCGTCGGGCCGTCCCGGTCCGGGGCGCGGCCCATGGTCCGGGCGAAGGTGCCGTCCAAGAAGGACCCCATGTCATACCCGCTGAGCTGGCAGTTGGTGATGGTCACGTTCTCCGTGGCCCGGAACCGGCCCAGGGCGAAGCTGCTCTTGAGCACGATCCCGTCGTCCGCGGGGGAGTTGATGGAGCAATTGGAGACCCGGACGTTGCGGCAGCAGTCGATGTTGATGCCGTCCCGGTTGGTGTCGATCTTGACGTTCTCGATCGTGAAGTTGTCCACGCCGGTCGGCAGGATGCAGAACCAGCCGCCCTGGAGGATGGTGAGGTCCCGGATGAGGACGTTGTGGCAGTTCTTCAGGGCAATGGACTTGTTGCCCACCCGCGCGGTTCCGCCTCCTCGCCCTCCGCCGCCCCGGGTCAGCCCTTTGCCGTGGATCCGGCCCGGGCCCAGGATCGTCACGTGCTCGACCCGCTCGCCCCAGATCAGGCTGTTGTGCCAGTGGCTGTGGCCGAAGTCCTGATACCCGAGCTTGTCGCCGACCTCGTTCGGCTCTGCGGGGTCATAGGCGTTGGGGTCGGACGTGGCCTCGAGGGTGGCCCCGGCCTCCAGGTGGAGGGTGATGTGGCTCTTGAGGCGGATGGAGCCGGACAGATAGGTGCCTGCCGGGAAGGTGACGGTGCCACCCCCTGCGGCCGCGGCTGCCTCGATGGCCTTGTTGATGGCGGCCGTATCCAGGGTCTTGCCGTCGCCCACGGCACCGTGGGCCCTCACATCAAACACAGAGGCCCGGGCTACGGGGCCGGCCCACGTGGCGGCGGACATGAGGACCCAACAGAGTGCGATACATCGTGTCATCTGTGCTGCTCCTTCTTACTTGAGTTGGACGTCCCAGACCTTGGATCGCCGGGCCTTGCCTTCGGGCCCCTCCACGTCGAGCACGACCACGTAGTTGCCCGGCCTCTGGTAGGCGTGGACCGGGTGTTGCTCCGCGGACGTGGCCCCGTCTCCGAAGTCCCAGGTCCAGGACGTGATCTTCCCGCCGGACAGGTCCTTGAAGGCCACCAGGCGCCGGTCCATGTCCACGATCCGGAAGGACCACTGGGCCTCGATGGGCCTGCGGAACCTCGGCTCCAGCGGCATGAGCCTGAACGCGCAGAGCTGCGAGGCGTCCCCGTACATCGTGTGCTTGCGGGACAGGTTCCAGAACCCGTTGTTGGCCTGGTTGCGGACGTCGTCGTAGTCGATGATGGCCCATGCCAGGCTGATGACCTTGTCCTCGAAGAGCACGGACTCCACGGACCGCTGTGGGCCCTCGGGTCCTGCGTAGTCAAAGGGCGTGATCCAGAACTCCAGGACCAGCCTGCCCGACTCGCCTGGCTTGAAGGCATAGGCACAGGCGGCATTGGCATAGGGCAGCTCCTTGGTCCACGTGGCCGAGCCCCAGGCCATACACCAGTCCTTGTCCTGGGCAGGGGTGAAGATGTGGTAGTTCTGGGCGTGGACCCCGTGCACGGACCAGTGCTCCTGCTCCGGCGACAATCGCTTGTCGAGAACGGATCTGGCCTGGCCCACGGCCTCGGGCCTCCACACGCTGGCGTGCTCGTGGTCGATCAGCGGCCCGCCCGAGGCGTCCGCGTCCACCACGATCTCAAAGGTGTCGTTGTGCAGGCCCGGGAGGGAGAAGTCCCAGTAGTTGTCAAAGGCCTCGTACAGGAAGTACAACCGGTTCAGACCCTTGACCCAACCCACACGGACGCGGACGTCCAGGTTGTTGGGGTCTGCCTTGGCGTGCTTGCCGGAGTCCTCCCAGAGTTGGTCCGTGCCCACAACGTAGTCGGGTGGCACCACGGCCCAATCCTCTGTCCGGCCGTCGATCCTGGGGATCTGGTCGGCAGGGAACTGGAAGACCTTGAAGGTGACCTCGGGCCGCTCCAGTGCGGCCCCGGACGAACAGAGGATCGCAGTCAGGGCCAGGGCACGTCCGAATCGGGATCCGGTCATGGGGACCTCCGTGTCTGTCCGCTATCGAGGCTGCGTCTCGAACCACGCCCGGACCTCGGCCTCCAGGGCCTTGAGATCGGGCCTCTTCTGGGCGATCTCAACGGATTCCCGGTACTCCCGGTTCAGGTCCCCCAGGTCGAGCTTGGACCCCACGCGCACGAACAGGGGGATCTGGTGCAACTCGGCCTGGACCTGGACGGTCTGGCCGCCCTGGACCACCTTGTCCGGATGCCAGGCGTCCCGCCATGCGGAGCCTGCAGGCAGGTAGACCTCCTGGTCCCTCTTGCCCTTCTCCCAGATCGGGGAGACCACCAGGTCCGGCCCGTAGAGGTAGGTCCACCAGTTCGACCAGGCAGCAGGGGCCTTGGGCTCGACCAGGAACAAGGGCCTCACGATGGGCAGCCCGGTCCGGCTGGCCACGCCGGCCTGCTCGTAGCTGTAGTCGATCAGCCGCTGGTGCAGCCGTGCGTAGAGCCGCCAGATGGCGATCAGATCTGCATCGTATCTGGGTTCGCGGGGGAGGTTCCAGAACGCGACGTTCCGCGTCGGCCCGACCTCCATGATGGGCGTGAAGCAACTGAAGGCCAGCCACCGCGCACACATGTCCTGGTCCAGGGTCTGCTGGTTGTACCCGCAGGTGTCCGACCCCCAGTTCGGATACCCCATGACCGCGGACCGCTGGACCGCGATGATGGAGGCCCGCAGCCCCTCGGCCGTGCCGCCGATGTCCCCGCCCCAGAACACCCCGTACGGCGAGCTGCCCGTGTAGGCGGCCCTGGGCATGAGCACGAAGTCGTCGCCACGGTGCTTCCGGGCCGCCTCGTACGTGGCCTTCAGGTACATCGGGGGATAGGCGTTGCGGTTCTCGCGGATCGTGCGTCCGTCGAACACCTTGAAGGGTCCCGTCTCGGGGATGTTCTCCTCTGCGCGGTCCAGCTTGAACCCGGCCACGCCCAGCTTGAGGAGCTTGGAGAACCCCTCCTGCCAGTAGGCCTTGGCCGCGGGATTGGTGAAGTCGCACAGGGGGTAGTTGTTCGGCTGGGGCCGTTGGCCTGCCAGGTTGTAGCCCTTCTCCAGGGCGACCTTCTCCATCTGGCCCTGGAAGAACGGCCCGATCCAGAGGACCATCTGGGTGTCCCGGGCATTGAGCCACCGGACCATCTGAGCGAAGTTCGGCAGGCGAGCGGGATCGACCTCGAAGTCGTCGTAGCCCAGGCGCCCCGGTCCGTACGGGCGGTCGACCCAGTACACCCCGCACGGTATGCCGTAGGCCTTCATCATCAGCACGTCCTCCATGACCTCGGAGTTGAAGGGCCCGGTCACGGGCGTGCCGTCATAGTACTCGGTCCTTTGCCTGTGCTCGTCCCTCCACCGCCAAGGCGTGAACATCCACTTGGGCGGCATGAAGGGCGGGCCGGCCTCGATCGCATGCGCCCGGACCAGTGTGGCGGGGTCGCTCGAGGTGTAGACCTTCATCTCCAGGGAAGGGCCCTCGAACTCGATCCTCACCCGGTTGGGGTCGGACGCGCAGAAGTCATAGACCCCGGGCCAGTCGGTCTTGGCGAAGGTGGCATACCCCTTTGAGGACAGGTAGAACGGGGCATACACCGAGGTCGTGGGCTTGAGGATCATGTCCACCCGCTGTCCGCGGAGGTCCATGGCCTTCTGGATGCCGGGTGCCCAGGAGGCCTGCTGCGGCCCGTCCACCACCCGCTCCATGAGGCCCGTGTAGTACTCATTCGGCGCGGCCTCCACGGCCAGGCCCCACCGGGTGATGTCGGAGCCGGGCTGGGCCCTGAGCTGGACCACGAAGTCCCGGCCCTGCGGGCTCACGGACACCGTGACTATCCGGCCGTTCGGCATCGTGACCTTGGCCTCCAAGCCGCCTGCCTGGCGGGTCACCGCCAGTTCAGCAGGCAGGGGGGTCCTGCCCTGGTCCGTCTCGAAGAACAGGCCGTCGATCCGCAGGATGCCCGCCTGCCCCTGCAGGGGCAGGACCAGACAGGATTGGTCCTTGCCCATCTCAACGGAGGCCCGGGGCTGGTCCACGGAGGCACAGCCCGCAAATGAGGTCAGAAGCACGGAAAGGAGCAGTCGAGGGGTCCATCTTGTCATGTCTTCTCCTAGGCTGAAGTACGATCCGGTTGTGTGTTGCTGCCACATCCCATGGACCAGAAGGATAGTCCGAACGGGTTGTGATTGCCAGAGGAAACGAACAATGCGAATCGGAGTCGGGCGTTTCGCCACACACGGGCCGCCGCAGGCCCGGTGCCGTCCATCGCATTACCCGCGTCCAGGGCCGTGGTGCCGTCCGGATCGCCGGGCAGGCCCCAGACTACCTGCGGCCGAATTCGTGTGCCCCTACGCAGCGGGGCTCGCCCTTCGCGGGGAGGGGATTGCCCCAGAAGTCCTGGCGCACTGTGTCGGGCATGTCCAGGCCCTTGCCGATGCAGGGGGAGTCGGGCCTGAGCTGGAAGCCCTGTGTGGCCTCGCGGCCGGACCCGCTGGCGAGCGGCCCGACCAGGCAGGGGTCCTGTGTGATCGCGCTGGGGTCCTGCGGGACTCCGCTGTGGTTGCCGAAGAAGCAGTTGTTCGAGAACACGGTGTTCGTGGCCTTGCCCCAGTCGTAGGTCACTCGCCCGGCCACGTAGAAGAGGTTGTTCGTGAACTGGATGCCGGTTGCATTGCCCCGGTCCCACTCCGTGCAGAGCACCATGGGAAGGTCCTGATCCGGGCCGATGTAGATCGTGTTGTTGTAGATCCGGGTGTTCGTAGATCCGCCGCCGAAGTGGAAGACCCGGGCCGAGTTGACCCCGTCGCGGATGCTGAGGTTGTAGCGGATGACCGTGTCCTCGCAATAGGAGTTTCCGGGCGAGCAGATGAGCATGAACCCGCCCTCGTTGTCGTGGCTGGTGTTGTACTGGAACACGGAGCGGCGGCACCGGTAGTCCGAGTCGAAGCCCTGGCCGTCCTTGGTGCCCTTCATGCCCGAGACCTCGTTGTACTGGATGACCGTGTCGTCGCTGTCCCAGGGCCAGATCCCGGCTGCATAGTCCTCGCACCGGGTCCTGCCTCCCCGCAGCACGTTGTGTTCCACCAAGGCCCCGTTGCTCCCCCAGACCTTGATCCCGTCCCCGCCGATGTCCTCCAGGAGGTTGCCCCGGATGACCACGCCCAGGCTCCGTGCGGTGCTGCCGGATCGCTGGCAGATCCCGTTCCGGTCCGTGCGGACTACGTGGCAGCCCTCGATGACCAGGTCCTCGAAGTGGGACGCACGGCCTCCCCGGCTCTCGAAGTAGATGCCGCACCCCTCGTGTGACTTGCGGAGGTCGCCGTTCACGTCGTGGACATAGAGGTTCCGCAGCCGGATGTGCCGCATCGCGCCGAAGGCGTCCGTCACGACCCGTACGCCGGTCCTCCAGGGGACCCGGTCCTCGCCCAGATTGGTGACCTCCAGGTCCTCCACCTCCCAGTACTCGCAATTGCCGAGCAGGACCGTGTCCAGGACCTTGCCCTCCCCGTCGATCCGCGGTCTGGGGCCGTCACCGTACAGGCCGATCCGGATGGGGATCACCTTGCCGTCCTCCAGCCTGCCCGACCCCTGGGGCCTGAGCTGGCCCGTGGTGCGGGTGCCCGCCTTGAACAGGACCCGGTCTCCGGCCCGAAAGACCTGGGCATTGACCCTCTCCAGGGACCTCCAGGCCTTGGCCGGCTCGGTGCCGTCCCACGTGTCGTTCCCGCCCGCCGCGTCCACGTGATACGTCGCAGCTGCGCACCAAGTCGCCTGGATCACTGCCATCCACACCACCCAGCATCCGATTCGCATGGCCTGTCCTCCTTCTCCACCTTGGGGTCTTCACTGCCTTGGCTCTGCCGCGAACGCGCGAAAGGAGTGGGGCTTGATCTGCATTCGGAAGGAGACTCGACTGCCGGCCCCCATCCCGCGTCCCCTCATGGGCCCCCCTTCCCCCGGGGCAGGGCCTGCGGAGAGGACCTCGCCCGTGACCAGGTCGCGGAGTCGGTTGAACCTCCTGTCCACGGCCACACCCACGTCCACGGGCCCGTCCAGGAAGGACTCCACGATGAAGGTGTCGTTGTCGTACACGAACAGGCCCACGTGCGCGGGCCCGTCCAGGCGGACGAACAGGTCGCCTGCCACTACGTTCTTGATCTGGGTTAGGACGTCTGAAGGGAGCTTGTAGAGGTCGCCCAAGTCGTCCGGGATGACCAGGACGTACAACAGGCCCTTGGCATAGCCGGCCTGGATCAGCAGGGGATACCCGGTGTTGTTCGTGAGGCACCCGATCAGCTCCCACGCGTCGTTGGTCAGGTAGCGGATCTGCGGGATCGTGATCGGCGAGTCCATCGGCCCGGCGCCGGCCCCGAAGAACCCTCGCCGGAACTGGCTGGTCGTGATCGTGCGGCCCGTGTGCTCCAGTTCCGCGACCTCCTCGATCCCCTTGCCCTGCAGGGCCCTGAGCAGGCCTGACGTGATGACCACGTTCCTGCCCGCGGTCAACTGGGCCTTGATCTTCCCCACGATGGCGGGGTCGAACCGGGCGGACTCCGTCAGTAGCACGGTCTGCGAATCGTCCGGGAAATCGGGCACCATCTCGATGGGCAGGCCGACCATGCCCAGGTAGGTGTGCAGGAAGTCCTCGCCGGTCGAATGGTGGGGCTTGTAGGCCTTGACACCGACCGGTCTGCCCAGCTTGCCCAGAAAACCGTCCACCAGCTCGAACACATAGCCGGCAGCCCGGGCGATCGTGGTGGGTGCGACCGCAGTCCCATCCGGCTGCAGGACCGGCTTCATCATGGCGTCGAAGTCGAAGCTGGGCCCCTGGTCCTGCCAGGGGGACCGGTCCGACGGCCGGATGGGCCTCTGCACCTGTCGCCAGTCAAAGAGCGTGATCTCAGGGGCCCTGGCGAACAGGGTCAGCCACAACTGTTCCGCGTACCGGTCCAGGGTCCGCATCCCGCCTGTGTCGACCCATCCCCCGCCGTTTGCGCCCGGCTTGATGTTCTCGAAGTAGCGGAAGATCTCGTACCCCAGGTAGGGCTGGAGGTGCTGATCCGAGTTCACGGCGTCCCGTGTCTCCGTGCCCGTGTAGACCCCGTCGAAGTAGAGGGGCTGCGTCTTGAGGTTGAAGCCCAGACCCTGAAAGTGCTCGTACCAGTTCGGGTACTTGATGACCACCCGGACCCTGGGGTTGACCGCCTTGGCGGGCCCGACGATCAGGTCCCTGCCCGCCTCGTCCATCAGGGCCAGCCGGAACTGGGTCCAGGTGCGGTCTCCCTTGGCCTGGATGCAGCTTGCGCACTTGCAGTTGGTGAAGAAGAAGTCGTCGAGGATGAACTCGTCGAAGTGCCTGGCCGTGAACTCCGCGATCTGGCGGGCCTTCTGCCGCTGCTCGGGCGTGGTGTAGCAGAAGGTCTGGAACCGGTTCCTCTCGTTGAGCGTGTACGTGATCCCGCCCGCGGTCCGGATGCCCCTGTCCTGGAAGAACCGCTTGGCCGCGACCACCGCGGCCTCGCCGGGCATGACCAGGTCGCGGTGGGTCTCCAGATAGACCTTGTCCACCTTGAGCTGCCTCTCCAGCACGGCCCATTGCGAGGCCAGGCCGTCCAGGTCGTTCATGTCCCGGACCTCATAGGCCCGGAAGTAGACCGCCACATCGAAGTTCTTGTACTGGCCTGCATGGGCGGCGCAGGCCAGCAGGATCCCGGGCATGAGCCTGACTGCGGGGCAGAGGATCTGTCTCATCGGTGGACTCCTTCAGACCAGGACTGCATCCATCGCACGGTCACAGGATATCGTGGATCTAGGGGCGCGACCATAGGTTCCTGCATGTCCGTGTCCGCGGGCCCACGGGGATGCGGAGGTGCGTTCCTCAGGAGTCCGGTGCACCCTGCGGCCTTGGAGACCCTGCGAAGAACTCCTTGGTAAGGCGGAACACGACCGGACTGAGGACGGCCAGGGCGATGAGATTGGGTACGGCCATGAGACCGTTGAGCGTGTCCGCCACAGCCCAGACCGCCTCCAACTCGCCCAGCGAGCCCACCAGGATCGGCCCGAGCCACAGGACCCTGTACACCGGCCTGGCCCGGGGACCAAAGAGATACGCCGAGCACGTCTCCCCGTAGAACCCCCACGCAAGAATCGTGTCGTAGGCCGTCAGGGCCATGCAGAGTGCAACGACCGAGAAGCCCACCTCCTTGCCGAACACCGTCTGGAAGGCCGACATGGTCAGGGCCGCGCCGGTAGAGCCTGACTTCCAGGCCCCGGTGACCAGGATCGCCAGCGCGGTGGCCGAGCAGATGACGATCGTGTCGATGAAGACCTCGAGGATACCCCACAGGCCTTGGCGGACCGGATGGTCGGTCTGGGCGGTGGCGTGGGCCATGGAGGCCGAGCCCAGGCCCGCCTCATTGCTGAACACCCCCCTGGCGATGCCCCACCGGATGGCCTGCCTCATGCCGGCTCCGGCAAAACCGCCGACCGCGGCCACGGGCGACACCGCGGACCTCAAGACCAAGAGCAGGGCCTCAGGCACCTGTTGGATCCGCAGACTGATGATGATCACCGCACCCAGGAAGTAGATGCCGCACATGAAAGGGACACAGAACACCGCCACGCGCGCGATCCGCTCCACGCCGCCCAGCGTGACCAGCCCGACCGCCAGGATGAGCACGATGCCCGTGACGACCCGCGGGACGTGGAATCCCTCCAATCCCTCCGCTACCGAATTGGCCTGGGCCATGTTCCCGATCCCAAAGGCCGCCAGTCCGGCCAGGGCGGCGAAGAGCACGGCCAGGAACTTGAACCGTCTGCCCATGCCCCGCTCGATGTACATCATCGGACCGCCGACCATGGGGCCGCTCGCCTGGCGCTGGCGGTACGCGACGCCCAGAGTGACCTCGGCGAACTTGGTCGCCATCCCGACCAGTCCCGACACCCACATCCAGAACACCGCCCCCGGCCCTCCCATCGCAATGGCCGTGGCCACTCCCGCGATGTTGCCCACGCCCACGGTGCCCGCCAGGGCGGTGCTGAGTGCGGCAAACGGGCTGATGTCTCCCTCGGCCCTGTCCCTCTTCCTGCGGAGGAGGGTCTCGTGGAGCATGGCCCCGAACCGCCGAAACTGCACCAGGCCCGTGCCCGCAGTGAGGAAGATCCCCACCCCTACGATGGCGGCGATCATGGCCGGGCCCCAGATGAACTCGTTCAACCTCGCGTGGACCTCAAGGGCTCGCTGCAGCACAGGCACCCCACTTTCGTTGGGCCTTGTCTTCAGGGCGGAAGGACAGGCGGTCTCCCGCCGAGCACGACGCCCGTGGCCCTGCACGCCAGGGCGCACACGTTCGCCGACCGTGGGACATTCTTGCCGGTTTCCTGCCTGACCTCAAGACAAACCCGGCGTTTCTCGCAGAGGGCTGCGTGTGTGCGGCACGCACAGCAAGGCCCGCGTCGGGC
>JAGOQT010000062.1 GCA_018007255.1 Phycisphaerae bacterium
GAAGAAGGACTGGCCCAGTTCCTACACACCGCCAACCGAGGAGCAGTTGCAGTACCTGCAGGAGCGGGTGATCGCACCGGCCTATGAACGGTTCTTCAGCGTGGTCGCCCGCCTCCAACTCGACCACGTCGCCGGGGGTCAGATCCTCGGACGGGACCACCGTGCGGGCACCGTCCCGGACGACTTTGCATTGGGGGGAAGAGAGCTTCTTGAGTGCGGCCAGGGACTTCTCGGCCCGATACTCCTGGAGGAAACCAAGGACCGCGTTCAGGATCACGATGGCAACAATGGCCAGGCTATCCACCCACTCCTCGCGAGAGCCGCTCACCGCAGCCATGAACCCGCTGACCACCGCGGCGCCCACCAGGACCCAGACAATGAAGCTCTTGAACTGAGACAGGAAGATCGACAGGGGCGAGCGGCCGGGGGTCCCCCTCAATTGGTTGGGGCCATACTGCTGGAGCCGCGTCTGGACCTCCTGAGAGGTCAGACCTTCAGACGGATGGGTCTGGAGCGACCGGGCCAGATCATCCACAGATAGATGCCAAGGTTCCTTCATGTTCTCTTCCCGGGGACCACCGTTATTTTTTGTCGCCATTATGAAATCCGGGGGCCCAAACCGCAAACGGTAAATCCCCGGCCTGCGCCCCGCGCAGGGACATCGGGAACCGCTCGTCAAGCCGGCAGGCGGTTGCCAGAGGCAGGCCCCCGCGGTACCCTGTACACGGACCGAGAGGTCCGGCCCCGGGCAGCCCGGACGGCCGGGGCCGCAGTGGACAGGGCCTTCTCGGACCCGCGCACGGATCCGCTTCCCGGCACAGGCAGGGACAGGGTCCGGCTCGTCTGGATCAGGAGAACCCGCTCATGAAGACGGTCCTCGGTATTGTGGGCAGCCCTCGACGCAACGGCAACACGCATGCCCTGGTCTCCAAGATCCTGGACGGGGCGAGGGACGCCGGGGCGGCAACGGACCTCCTGCTCCTGGGGGATCTGACCGTGCGGGAGTGCGACGGGTGTCACGCCTGTTGGAGGGGACGGACCTGTCCGAAGGCGGACGACATGAACGGGGTGTACCCCCGGCTCTCGGGCAGCGAGCTCCTTGTATTGGGTACGCCGGTGTACTGGTACGGTCCTTCGGCCCTGATGAAGGCCTTCGTCGACCGCTTGGTGTACTTCAACTGCCCTGCCAACCGCCCCCTGATCAGGGGCAAGTCCGCGATCCTGGCCATCCCCTTCGAGGACAACGACCCCCAGACCGCCGCCCCGGTCGTGGACTTCTTTGAGCGGTGCCTTCAGTACCTGGAGATCGACCTGGTCGGCCAGGTCCTGGTGCCGGGGGTCCGTGACCCGGGGGACGCCGCGGCCAGGCCCGAGTGTCTCCGAGAGGCCTATGCCCTGGGCAGACAGTCCGCCTCCCAGACGGAGGGCGGGGCCTGCTCAGGCGAAGGTGCGTGAACCGCCGTCCCGGGGATTCGCCCGTGCACACGGTCTCTTGCCCCGGGCCCGCGGATCAGTATCCGCCCCACAGGTACATGGCCCGCGGCAGGCCCAATTCCAGGAGCGAAGACCGGTCCAGCTTGATCCCGAGGCCGGACTTGGCCGCCAGCAGACTCGTCCAGGAGAACGTCTGCTGGTACTCGACCACCTGGGCCTTGTCCAGGCCCGCCATGGACTGGACCACCCGGACTGCATCGTCCAGGTAGCCGATTTCGTCGATCAGACGCTTGTCTCTGGCCTCCGGGGCCGTGTAGACCCCGCCGTCCGCAAGGGGCCGGATCTGGTCGGGGGTCAGCACGTCCTTCCTGCCCTCGGCGACCACGCTGAAGAACCGTTCATAGGCCGGTGCGATCACCCGCTCCTGCAGGTACTGCAACTGCTCCTCGGTTGGCGGTGTGTAGGAACTGGGCCAGTCCTTCTTCTGGCCGGACTTGAGGATCACCGGCTGCACGCCGAGCTTCTTCTCCAGCAGATCCCCGAACACGAAGTGACCCAGGATCACGCCGATGGACCCCGTGATCACAGTGGGCTCGGCCAGGATCCGGTCGCAGGCCACCGCGGTGTAGTACCCGCCCGAGGCGGCCAGGCCCTGCAGGAACGCGAGCACGGGCTTGCCCTGGTCCTCGCGGAACCTGCGGACCTCATGGTAGATCTGGTCGCTGCCCGAGATGCTCCCTCCCGGGGAGTCGATCCGCAGGATCAGGCCCTTGACCGCCTGGTCCTCGCGTGCAGCCTTCAACTGCCCGGTCACCCGCCGGGCCTGGTCCGCATCGATCACCCCCTCGATCGGGATGACCACGATCTTGGCGGTATGGGGCCCGGGCTGGAGGACCTCCTCCTGGAAGCCACCCCGCAGGCCCCCGGTCGCGAACAGGGCCAGGACACCCACGAGCAGGACCGCCAGGGCGATGTTGGCAGCCATGGACAGGAAGGTGACGATCCCCCACAGGCCCCTCCATAGACCCTTCTTCCTGGGCGGCTGGGGCGAGGGGACAGGGACAGGGCCGGTCGAGGACGGATGCCCTTGGCCCGTGGTTTCACTGAGCAGGTCCTGGCGGTCGTCGTCCATCACGCGATCCCTTCCATGGTTGGCGCGGCCATTCTAGGCGGTCCCCCTGCGGCCTGTCAACGCAGGTCCGAGCACGGCCCCTCGCCGCGACACGTGCGGCGGTACTGCGCAGGGGACAGACCGACCGTCTGTCGGAACTGGCGGGTGAACGCGCTCTGGTCCGAGTAGCCGCACCGCAGGGCAATCTGGGAGACCGGCTCATCTGTCTCGCGGAGGCATCGCACGGCCTCGTCCATCCGGACCTTCTGGATGAACTGGCCCGCCGTGATGTGGAAGATCCTGCGGATCCTGTGCTCAAACTGATAGGGGGACAGCCCGGCCGTGGCGGCCAGGTCCTGGACCTTCAGGGGCTGGTCGAAGTGCTCCTGGATCCTCCGCACCGCACCCGCCAAGGGGGCGTAGTCCTGACCCGTCTGAGTGGGGGCCTGAAGGTCCTCGGAGATGCCCGCTATTCCCACGACCCGGCCGTCGCGCCCGGCCAGGGGCAGCTTCTGCGTCAGACACCAACCCGTGCCTCCAGAGGCGTAGAGCTGCAGCTCGAGCTGGTCTCGGATGGGTTGACCCGTGCGCAGGACCTGCTCGTCCTGGGTGCGGTAGGTGCGGCCCAGGGGCGGAGGAAACACCTCGTCTGCGGTTCGCCCTATAATCCCCGCCTTCTCCCTCTGGCCGCACCTCTCCACCATGGTCTGGTTGACCACGACATACTCGCCCCGGGCATTCTTGATGAAGAACACGACCTTGGTCATGCAATCGAACAGGGCCTCCATGACCAGCGGTCCCTCGATCTGGTCGAACAGCTCTCTTCGAAGCTCGGTTGCAGCCATGGATGTACCCATCGTTTATGCCAAAATTATAGCCGCTTCTTCCGCAAACGCCAAGACACACCCTGCACGATTCGGCACACTGGGAAGCATGAAGATGAACTGCCTGTCGCAGCAAGAACGCCATGCCGGCCTGGGCCCCTTGCCCCCGCGAAGGATCCGAGTGGTCGATTCCCACACAGGGGGCGAGCCCACCCGGGTGGTCATCGATGGGGGTCCGGATCTCGGTCCGGGTTCGCTTGCCCAGAGGCGGGATCGGTTCAGACACGAGTTCGACCACTTCCGTTCGGCCATCGTCAACGAGCCCCAGGGATCGGAGGCCGTTGTGGGGGCCCTGTTGGTGGAGCCCACGGACCCGAGTTGTGTGGCAGGGGTGATCTTCTTCAACAACGTTGGTTACCTCGGCATGTGCGGGCACGGGACCATCGGACTGGTGGCGACCCTGGCCCACATGGGCCGCCTCGGCCCGGGCCGACACCGCATCGAGACCCCGGTGGGCATGGTCACGGCCGTGCTCAATCCGGACGGCTCGGTCTCTGTGGAGAACGTCCCCAGCTACCGGGCGAGGAAGTCCGTTCCCATTCAGGTCCCCGAGATCGGGCCCATCACCGGCGACGTGGCCTGGGGCGGCAACTGGTTCTTCCTCGTGGAGGGCCACGGCCAGCAACTGACAGCGGACCGCGTGGAGGCCCTGACCGAGTTCGCATGGAAGGTCCGAAGGGCGGTCAATGAGCAGGGCTTCCCGGAGGTCGATCACATCGAGCTGTTCGGCCCACCAACCCTGCCCGGGGCCCATGGCCGCAACTTCGTCCTGTGCCCGGGCAAGGTCTATGACCGCTCGCCCTGCGGGACGGGCACCAGTGCAAAGCTCGCCTGCCTGGCCGCGGACGGCAAGCTCGCGGAGGGCTCGCCCTGGGTCCAGGAGAGCATCATCGGGAGCACCTTCACGGGCCGGTACCGCAGGGACGAGGGGGGCGGGATCCTGCCCACGATCACGGGCACGGCCTGCGTCAACGCGGAGGCCACGCTTCTCCTGGATGAGAAGGACCCGTTCTGCTGGGGGATTCACCGTTGAGGTCCACCCACGACATCGCAATCGTCGGGGCAGGCATCGTTGGGGCCGCCTGCGCAGTCGAGTGTGCAAGGAATTCGTTGAAGGTCCTGGTCCTGGACCGCGGCCCGGTCGGAGGCGGCGCAACGGCGACGGGCATGGGACATGTGGTCGTGATGGACGACTCCGAGGCCCAGTTGGCGCTGACCTCCTTCTCGGGTCGCCTGTGGCACGCGTGCGCACAAGGGCTCCCGGCCGACGCCGAATACAGCCGATGCGGGACGCTCTGGGTGGCTGCGGACGAGCCCGAGATGGCCGAGGTCCTCCGCAAACAGAAGGTCTATGCGGGCCGCGGAGTCCGGGCCCAGGTGTTGGACGGCCCCGCCCTGGCCGAGGCCGAGCCGAACCTGCGTCCCGGCCTGGTCGGAGGCCTGTGCGTTGTGGACGACGCCGTGGTGTACCCCCCTGCTGTCGCACGCCATCTCCTGGACCAGGCCAAGGCCCTCGGGGCCGAGGTCCGCACCGGGGTCGAGGTCCGGTCCGTGACCTCGGACGGGGACGTCCTCCTGGCGGACGGCACCCGGCTGTCGGCAGGTCGTGTGATCAACGCGGCCGGGTGCGGGGCGCAGAACCTCACGCCCGACCTGCCGGTCCGAGGGCGCAAAGGCCATCTGGTCGTCACGGATCGCTATCCGGGATACGTCCGACACCAGATCGTGGAGCTGGGCTACCTCAAGAGCGCCCACGCCTTGTCCACAGACTCCGTGGCCTTCAACTGCCAGCCCCGCGCGACCGGCCAGGTGCTCATCGGTTCGTCTCGTCAGTTCGGCCGGGACGGCACGGAGGTCGAGCCGGGGCTGGTCCGGCGCATGCTCCTCAGGGCCCAGGAGTACCTGCCCTCTCTGGGCCGGCTCTCTGCAATCCGGTCCTGGGCCGGCCACCGCCCCGCCACTCCGGACAAGCTCCCCTTCATCGGGCCCAGCCCAGCGAGCGACCGGGTCTGGCTCGCCGCAGGCCACGAGGGATTGGGCATCACCACGTGTCTGGCCACGGCTCGGCTGATCGTGGACCTGATGTTCGGCCGGCCCACGGAGATCCCGGCAGGCCCCTATCTTCCCGCCCGCATGGCCAAGGGAGAGGTGTCTTGTGGGTGACCAAGTGACCATCCATGTCAACGGCAGGCCCGTCCAGGTCCCGGGCGGGACCGTTGTGGCCGCTGCCCTGGCCCTCGCAGGAGAGCCCCGGTTCCGCCGCTCGGTCAGGGGCGAGGCCCGAACCCCCCTGTGCGGGATGGGGGTGTGCTTCGAATGCCGGGTGACGATCAACGGCAGGCCCCACTGCCGCAGTTGTCAGACCCTCTGCGAGGAGGGCATGGAGGTGAGGACCGACGGGTAAAGGACTGTCCGACTTTGACGTGGTGGTCATCGGGGCCGGACCTGCCGGCCTTGCCGCAGCCAGCACCGCGGCTGGGCACGGCCTGCGCGTGGCCGTGATCGAGGCCACGCCCTGGCTGGGCGGCCAGATCTGGAGGGGCGAGCAGGCCAAGCCGTGCACCGCACAATCGCGCCTGTGGTTCTCCAAGATCCGGGCCTCCGGGGCCCAGGTCCTGCTCAACACGGCGGCCGTGGCCGCGCCCGCCCAGGGCGTGCTGCTGGCCGAGTCGCAGGACGGGGCCGCTGAGATCCGCTGGCAGAGGCTCGTCCTGGCCGTGGGTGCACGCGAGTTGCTCCTGCCCTTCCCGGGCTGGACCCTGCCCGGCGTGTACGGGGCGGGCGGCCTCCAGACCCTGGTCAAGACGGGCTGGCCCGTGGCAGGCAAGCGGGCCGTGGTCGCGGGCAGCGGCCCCCTGCTGTTTGCCGTGGCCGCCAACCTCCGCCAGGCCGGTGCAAAGGTCGTTCGGGTGGTCGAGCAGACCCCGTGGGCCCGGCTCTTCGGATTCGGCATGAAGCTCCCGTTCCTGGCCCCGTCCAAGCTGGTCCAGGCTGCCGGCTATCAGCTCAGGCTGCTCGGCGTATGGTATCGGGCAGGGTGCTGGCCTGTCTCGGTCCAGGGCAAGGACCATGTGGAGGCGGTCACGCTCAGGGCCGGGCGCAAGACCTGGACGGTCCGGTGCGACCTGCTCGCCTGCGGATTCAATCTCATGCCCAACCTCGAGCTGCCGCACCTGCTGGGTTGTCTGGTGCAGGACAACGCCGTGTGCGTCAACCCCTGGCAGGAGACCTCCGTGCCCCATGTGTACTGTGCGGGCGAGCCCACGGGCGTGGGTGGAGTGGACCGGGCCCTCGTCGAGGGACAGATCGCCGGGCATGCGGCGGCCGATCGCAAGGACCTGGCCAAGGGTCTCTTCGGGCAGCGGACCCGCGCACGCCGATTCACCGAGGCCATGGACCAGGGCTTCTCCCTCCGCCCGGAGGTCCGGCACCTGGCCCGGCCCGACACCGTGGTGTGCCGGTGCGAGGACGTCCGTCTGCGGCAACTGGAACCCCATGCGTCTCTGCACGCTGCCAAGCTGCACACCCGCTGCGGCATGGGCGCGTGCCAGGGCCGGGTCTGCGGCGCGGCCCTCCATGCCCTGTTCGGATGGGAGGGACCCTCTGTGCGCCCACCCGTGTTCCCCGTCCGCATCGACACCTTGTTGCACGGGGCTGCCGGCGCATCCAGTCCCCCCTTTTCGCGAAAGGAATCCCATGACGCTCCCTCTGACACCCAAGGCGATCGCCGCCGCCAAGGCGAAACTCCGGTTCCCCACACAGGCCTTCATTGACGGCAGGTCCTGCCCGTCCGCGAGCGGCAAGACCTTCGCCTCGACCAACCCGGCCAACGGAGAGCGCATGGCCGACGTGGCGTCCTGCGAGGCCCAGGACGTGGATCGCGCGGTCCGCGCAGCACGCCGGGTCTTTGAGGACGGCACGTGGTCCAGGATGAGCCCCGCGGACCGCAAGAAGGTCCTGCTCCGGTTCGCGGACCTGGTGGACAGGGACTCCGCCGAGCTGGCCCTGCTCGACACCCTCAATGCGGGCAAGCCGGTCCGCGACACCGTCCAGATCGATCTGCCGGACACGGTCCACTGCCTGCGATGGCACGCAGAGCTGGTCGACAAGCTCTACGAGCGGGTCGCGCCCACGCCCATGGCCAATCCCTGCCTGATCGTCCGCGAGCCCATGGGCGTGGTCGGCCTCCTGGTGCCGTGGAACTTCCCGGTCCAGATGGCGGCCTGGAAGATCGGTCCCGCACTGGCCGCAGGCAACAGCCTCGTCCTCAAACCCGCACGCCAGACCTCCTTCAGCGCGATCCGTCTGGCCGAGCTCGCGGCCGAGGCCGGGGTCCCGAGCGGCGTGTTCAATGTGGTCCCCGGGTCCGGCACCGTCGTGGGGCAGGCCCTGTGCAGGCACATGGACGTGGACATGGCGGCCTTCACCGGGTCCACCGAGGTGGGCCGCGAGCTGCTCAGGTACTCCTCGGAGTCCAACCTCAAGCGGGTCATCCTGGAACTGGGCGGCAAGAGCCCGCAGGTCGTGTTCGCCGACTGCCCGGACCTCGATGGGGTGGCCGAGAACGCGGCCAACGCGGCCTTCTGGAACATGGGCGAGAACTGCAGCAGCGGGTCCCGCCTGATCGTCCACCGGAGCATCCGGGACGCCCTGCTGGAGAGGCTCTGCTCCCTCGTCGGATCCTGGCCGATCGGCGACCCCCTTGACCCCCAGACCCGGGTCGGCCCCCTGATCGAGAAGGCCCACATGGAGAAGGTCCTCGCGCACATCGCGTCCGGCAAGAAGGAGGGGGCTAGGCTCGTGCTGGGCGGCAGGCGGGTGCTCCAGGACACGGGGGGCTGGTACGTCGAAATCACGATCTTCGACGAGGTCCAGAACCACATGAAGATCGCACGCGAGGAGATCTTCGGGCCCGTGCTCTCCGTGATCCCCTTCGAGGACGAAGACCAGGCCGTGGCCATCGCGAACGACACCCCCTATGGGCTGGCCGCCTCCCTCTACACACGCGACCTGGGCAAGGCCCACCGCGTGGCCCGTGCCCTACGAGCGGGCACGGTCTCGGTCAACTGCTACTCCGAGGGCGATGCGACCACGCCCTTTGGCGGGTTCAAGGAGTCCGGCTTCTTCGGCCGGGACAAGTCCGCTGCCGCGCACGAGCAGTACACGGAGCTCAAGACGATCTGGATGCAAGTCTAGACAGAGAATCCAGAATCCAGAATCCAGAAGCCGGAAGACAGAAGACAGGAGACAGTGGGATGAAGATACATGGGGTCCTTGCCGCGTTGGTCACGCCCATGACCAAGTCAGAGAAGGTCGATCTCGATACCCTCGCACATCTGGCGGATCACCTGGTCCGCCAGGGCCTGCACGGCCTGATCCCCCTGGGCAGCACGGGCGAGTTCTATGCCTTGACCGCCCAGGAGCGGAGCGCAGTGCTCAAGGAGACGCTCCGGGCCGTGCAGGGCCGCGTGCCGGTCCTGGCAGGTGCCAATGCGGGCTCCACGCGCGAGGTGGTGGACTACTGCCGCCAGGCCGAGCACATGGGCGCGCAGGGCGTGATGATCGCGCCCCCCTTCTACTCGAGACCCACGCTCGACGAGCTGTTCGAACACCTGCGGGCCGCCAACGATGCGATCCGGATCCCGATCATGCTCTACAACTACCCGGCCCGCACAGGCGTGGACATGACCCCGGACTTCATCGAGACCCTCAAGCGTCTCAAGAACGTCCGGTATGTCAAGGAGACCACAGGCGAGATGCAGCGGATCACACGACTGGTCCGCACGTGCGGGGACCGGATGGGGGTCTTCTGCGGGTGCGACACACTGGCCCTGGAGTGCCTCCTGGTCGGCGCGACAGGCTGGGTGGGCGGTGTGGCCAATTGCCTGCCCAGGTCGCACGCAAGGCTCTATGACCTGGCCGTGGTGCGACGGGACCACGCTGCAGCCCGCAGGCTGTTCTACCGAATGCTCCCCGTGCTCGAACTCATGGAAGGCGGGGGCAAGTACATCCAGTTCGTGAAGGCCGCGTGCGGATTGACCGGCCACCCGGTTGGACCACCCAGGACCCCCTTGAGACCGGCCACATCCAAGGAGAAGGCCCTGCTTCGGCAGGCCCTCCGACACATCTCAGAGGCAAACCCTTAGTAGACCTGAGCCTGAAACACCTCTGCGCGACCCGTGAGCAAGGACCCCTCGGGAACGGGCGGCAGCATACTGGTACCCAGGCACCTACGTACTATTGCCATATTGGGTCTCAATAGAGATAGCAATTCATAAGTACTTTTCTTTAATGACTTTCCGTCATTAGGCCCCCATAAAAAGGCGAATTCACCTCTTAGAAACAGGAAGAAAAACCTTGCCAAACGCACGGGTAGTGGTAAACTTGAAGCAAATAGGTAGTCTGGATTCTCCGGCGATGGTAATTCCAGGGAATCTCTCGCCCTAGGAGGTACCGCTTTTTCGTGTGTGCGCCGCATTGAGTGAGTCCTTGGCAACGACGTACTGTACGGTGCATCATCTCGCTGGAAGAATATCGGACTCGGAGAGTCTGCCTCCAGGAGGCGTTCCTGGGGGGACGTGGGTAGGTGCGTTGTTTGGCAATGCTCTGGAGGACGACTGAAATGCGAAAGAAACAGTTACTTTGGGTGGCCATAGCGTTGATGGCACTGGTTGTGCCGGTTAACGCGAGGTCCATATTCACGGTCACCGGGCCCTGGAGCGAGGTGTTCGGCCCAGGAGGAGAGGGGAGCGCGGGTGGGACCATCGCAGCCGGACCGTTGACAGATGGTTCTTGGACCGTGAACCTGCCCCAGGCAGTGCACCAGGGAGTCACCACCAGTTATCCCGATCCTGTCGATCCCAATTTCATGGTCTATGTCACCGATTACGTGGTCAACCCGGCTATGCCGGTCACGATCTCGGGACCACCCTGGAGCGGGACGTTCTCGAACCTGACCCTCACCGTGACGAGCTACAAGAGAAACGGCACGTTCGAGATGGCGGGCTCTGCCATGGCTGATCCGGGCCCGGCCGATATTCACATGATCGTCATCTCTGCCACAGGACAGGGGACCTTTAAGACAGGCAACCAAGCAGGCGATACCCAAGGCGGGACCATGACCGCCACGATCGAGCTCCACTGGCGCCCGGCTGCGGCCAATGACGCGTATTCCACGAATGAGGACACGGCCCTGGTCGTGGCTGCCCCAGGCGTCCTGGCCAATGACACGGACAATGATGGTGATCCGCTGACGGCCGTTCTGGACACCGGCGTAGCCAATGGCGCCCTGACGTTCAATGCGGACGGCAGCTTCACCTACACGCCGAGTGCGAACTGGTCCGGCTCGGACAGCTTCACCTATCATGCCACCGACGGGAAGGTCGACTCGCTTCCTGCCACCGTGACGATCACGGTCGCCGCAGTGAACGACGCCCCGGTTGCGGCCAATGACGCGTACTCGATGGCTGCGACCACGGTCCTGGTCGTGCCCGCCCCGGGCGTTCTGGCCAACGACACAGACATCGAGGGGGATCCGTTGACCGCGGTCCTGAACGCCAGTGTCCTGCACGGCACGCTGGTGCTCAATGCGGACGGCAGCTTCACCTACACGCCCACCCCGTACTACGCCGGGCCGGACACCTTCACGTATCACGCGAATGACGGGTCGGCCAACTCGAACGTCGCCACGGTATCGATCACGGTCACCGGCGCGGCCCCCTGGTGCAGCACGTTCGAGGCCAAGAACATCAAGGAGACCAGCGCGAAGTTCTACGGCGACGTCATCGAGGACGGCGGACTCCGCTGCGAGTACCGGTTCGTGTATTGGCCCGAGGGAGGGGCGCCCATAGCCACAGCTTGGATGGGATCTCTCACGGAGGCCGAGGCAGACGATGTGGCCGGCTACGTGGCCACCAACCTCATACCCGGCACGATCTATCACTATAGGATCGACGTGCGAAACGCGGCGGGCGAGGACGACGGCAATGTCCGCGACTTCGTGACCACCGCCCGCTTGGCGATCTCCTCCGAGCCCCATGGCTCGGTCGTGACCCCGGGTGAGGGCGTGTTCCTGGGCACCAGGGGCAAGTCCCTCGACATCGTGGCCCAGGCAGGCCCGGGCTATGTGTTCGGCGGCTGGACCGGCAGTGCAGTGGACGCCGGCCTAGTCAAGAAGCCCGCTGAAGCTGCAACGAGCGTCAAGTACGACGGCGACCAGACCTTGGTAGCCACTTTCAACGCCAAGATCCTCTGGGTTTCCTTCCATGCAACGGATGCCAACGCCTCGGCGGGCGCTGTGACGGCAGGCTTTGTGGAGGCCCCGGACAGGGCGTACACGGACCTGCTCTCCGGTGCAGGCTATGTGGTGGAGCGTTTTGTCACCACCAATACCCCGGACGTGAACGTGCTCAATGCAGCGGCCCTGGTCATCATTGGCCGCTCGGTCAGCAGTGGCAACTTCCAGAACGAGCGGGCCACGCTGTGGAACACCCAGGTTACGGTACCGGTGATCAACACGGGCGGGTACACCCTGCGTAAGAACCGCACGGGGTTCAGCACCGGCAACACGATCCCGGATATCGTTGGGGATGTGAAGCTCACGGCCACGATGCCGGACCACCCGATCTTTGCGGGGATCTCTCTGACCGACGGTACCATGGATGCCAACTTTGCGGGCATCTGTATGTATCCTGACGGGGTCACGCTGGCCAAGGGCATCTCGGTGAACACCAATCCGGTGGACCCGAACGGGCTGATCCTGGCCACACTCTCGGCTCAATCAGGGGACGTCCCTGCTGGGGCCATGATCATCGCCGAGTGGCCGGCTGGGGTCGTGGTCAAGCATGACGGCGGTGGCCTTGCAGACGTGTTGGCTGCTCGTCGGATGGTCTTCCTGACCGGCTCTCGCGAGGCCAGCGGCAAGAACTCGGAAGGCACGGGCATGATGGACCTGACCGATGAGGGCCAGCAGATCTTCCTGAATGCCGTCGAGTACATGCTGTTGGCCGATTCTGCGCCGGTAGCCGTGGTCAATCCGAGTTTTGAGGATCCCAATGCGGGCAAGATCAAGGGCTGGAATGGGGAAGGCGTTGCCGGCACCCCGGCCGTGGACATCCCTGGCTGGGCCAGCGATGGCGCTGCGGCCGACTCGGGCGTGGAGCAGGGATGGGGAGCCACGGACGGGACCTGGTCAGGGTTCATCATGAATGGGGATCCGTTTGTCTACCAGTTGACCGGCTATGTGGTCCAGGCTGGGGACGTGCTGAACCTCAAGGTCGATGCCAAAAACAACTGGGCGGCCACGAAGTTCCTGATGACCCTGTACTATGACGAGGCAGGGGCCCGGATGCCCTTGGCGACCCGCGAAGTGGACCTTACGGACGCCATGCAGACGTTCTCCCTGTGGTTCTCCGCGGCTGCGGCCCCGGACTGCGTGGGCAAGCAGTTGGGGATCGAGTTGGCCAACTCCTCCAGTCCGGACGCTCCGGGGACAACCTGGATGGGTCTGGACCGAGTCAGTCTGTCTGTGATGGCGGTTGAGTAGGCAGTAAGGTCGCATCGGTCCATGGGCCGGAAGGCCCATTGGAGCGACGATGGTTGTGTGTTTTGGCGGGGCCTGCACCGAGAGGTGCGGGCCCCGCTTGCATATGCCGACGCGAGAGGACCGTGCGCTGGGGGCCGTGCCCGCGAACGATCCGGGCCGGATCAGGGCTTGCCATCCGACCCAATTGGGCTATACTGTCGACCGCCGCGGCCGGAGCGGACGTGCTGCAGGCGGGGGCAACGGCCAGGGTGCCGCGAGGGCGGTTGGACCCATCAGCCGGTGGACCATCAGGGCGGTGCGCGGCCATGGCCCCGTTCACGGAGCGGACCATCATGGACTGGAGACAGATGCTTCAGGAGATCACGTGGATCGTGCTGCCGGTCACGACCTTCCTGCTGACCCTCGTGGCCGGGTACATGGCCCGGGAGTTCCTCTTCTGGCGTCTGACCCGGTGGTCCAAGAAGACCCAGACCCAGTTCGACGACATCGTCATCGCGGCCATCCGGGTACCGTTCGTGATCTGGTTCGTGATGCTGGGGCTCTATCTGGCCCTCGAGACCCTGGCCCTTCCGGATTCACTGGCGAGCGAGACCAACGTCGCCAGGCTCGACGGGGTCGTGGTCTTCGTGGAGAGACTCCTGATGGTGTTGGGCTATCTGTCCATCACCTTCGCCCTGGCCAACGTCGCGGGAAAGGCGATCGAGGCCTATGCGGGCAGGTTCGAGACCGCCCTTCCGGTCACGTCTTTGACCCAGTATGTGGCACGGATCGTCATCCTCACACTCGGCGTCCTGGTCATCCTCCACAAACTGGGCATCCCGATCGCCCCCATGCTGGCAACCCTGGGCGTGGGCGGCCTGGCCGTGGCACTGGCCCTGCAGGACACCCTCTCCAACCTGTTCGCCGGCTTTCACATCATCGTAGCCCGGCAGATCCGGGTCGGCGACTTCATCCGCCTGGAGTCCGGAGAGGAGGGAGTCGTCACGGACATCCACTGGCGCACGACCCAGGTCCGGATGCCGCCCAACAACATCGTCCTGATCCCCAACGACAGGCTGGCCAAGGCGATCGTGGTCAACTACTACCTGCCCGACAAGGAGATGGGGGTGGTCGTGCCCATGGGCGTGCACTACGCCAGCGATCTGAAAAAGGTGGAGCAGGTGACCATGGATGTGGCCAGGCAGGTCATGAAGGAGGTCCCCGGTGGCGTGCCGACCTTTGAGCCGTTCATCCGTTACCACACCTTTGCGGAGTACAGCATCAACTTCAATGTCATCCTGCGGGCCAGGGAATTCGGGGACCAGCACGTGATCAGGCATGAGTTCATCAAACGCATACACGAACGGTACGCCCGAGAGGGGATCGTGATCCCCTGCCCGATCCGGGCGATCAACACGGCCCAGGAGGGGGCAGGGCCCCCGGCGCCGACGAAATGAGGAGGCCGGTATGAAGAAGGTCCTCTTCCTCATCCTTCCCATCCTGTTGATCGTGTCCATTGCCTTCACCGTGTTCGGGGTCGTCCAGGTCCGGTTCGAGGAGGACCGGCTGATCGACGATGTCCGGAGGAAGGCCAGGGCGGTCAGCGAGAGCCTCGAGTTTGCCGTGCGCCAGATCCTCACCAGCCGGGATCTGGGGGGGGCCCGTTATCTGGCCGACCGGTTTCAGACCAGGGAACGGCTCCAGGGATGCGTGATCTACGATCAGGACGGCACCATCATGGC
>JAGOQT010000401.1 GCA_018007255.1 Phycisphaerae bacterium
GAGACGTGCTGGGCAAGAAGCTCCCGCTGGGCGGGCTCCAGAGGTTCAACGCCTACTCCCTGTACAGCTATGTCCTGCCGGTCCTCGACAACCAGGGCGGCGTCTTGGGCATGGTCGAGGTCGTCTATGACACCTCCGACATCTTCTCTCGCTTGATGGACCTATGGCGGCGACTGAGCATCACCTTGATCCTTTTGCTGCTGGTCATCCTCCTGATCATGCTCATCATCCAGAGATGGATCTTCATCCTGCCCGTGGTCCGGCTGACCGAGTGGTTCAGGCTCTTCCAACGAGGAGAGATGGATGCCTCGCATCCCATCAAGCCCAAGGACGAACTGGGGAGGCTGGCCAGCGAGGTGGAGCAGGTAGCGCTGAGCCTCAGGGTGGCCCGCAAGGTCGTATCCGAGAAGGCGTCCGATCGCCTGGACAAGGAGGAGTCGTGGACCGAGGACCGGCTCAGGGACGTCATCCGCGCGAGGCTGGGTGAGAAGGCCCTCTATCTGGTCTCCAACCGAGAGCCCTACATGCACATCATCGACGAGTCCACGGGCAGCCCTCGGTGCATACGCCCCGCGGGTGGCGTGGTCACGGCCCTGGACCCCATCATGCGGGCCTCCGGCGGGATGTGGATCGCCCACGGGTCGGGCACCGCGGACCGGCAGTTCGTGAACTCCAAGGACAAGTTGGGGGTCCCGCCGGACGACATCAGCTACATCCTCAAGAGGGTGTGGCTCTCCAAGGAGGAGGAAGAGGGCTACTACTATGGACTGGCCAATGAAGGCCTGTGGCCGCTCTGTCACATCACCCACACCAGGCCCCTCTTCCGCGAATCCGACTGGCAGGCCTACACGGAGGTCAACCGGAGGTTCGCGGACAGCCTTCTGGAGGAGTTGCCGGCCGGGCCTCCCTTTGTCTTCATCCAGGACTACCACTTCACCCTGCTGGCCAGGATGATCAAGGACAAGCGGCCGGATGCGAGCATCGCCTTGTTCTGGCACATCCCGTGGCCCAATCCCGAGGTCTTTGCCACCTGCCCCTATCAGAAGCAGATCCTGGACGGGATGCTGGCCTGCGATCTGATCGGCTTCCACGCACAGATCCACTGCAACAACTTCATGGACACGGCCAACAGGCTCCTGGAATCCCGCGTGGATACGGAGACCTTCAGCGTCGTACAGCTGGGAAAGGAGACCGCAATCCGGGCCTTCCCGATCAGCGTGGACGACAGCCTGGACCGTAAGACCACCGATGAGGAGGAGAACCGGATCAGCCGAATCCGCCGGGAGTATGATCTGGAGGACAAGGTCATTGCCGTGGGGGTGGACCGCATCGACTACACCAAGGGTCTGATCGAGCGGATCACGGCCGTGGATCGATTCCTCGAGAAGTACCCTGAGTACAGGAAACGGTTCGTCTTCATCCAACTGGCCGCCCCAAGTCGCACGCACATCCAGCGATACCATGACTTCGGGTCGGAAGTGGAGGGCCTGGTGGAGAAGGTGAACTGGAAGCACTCCGAGGGGAGTTGGAGGCCCATCCTCTACTTCGAGAGACATTTCTCCCATGAGGAGATCCGGCCCTACTATGTCCTGGCGGACCTGTGCATCGTCAGCTCCCTGCACGACGGGATGAATCTGGTCGCCAAGGAGTATGTCTCCGCCAAGACCGATCTCAACGGGGTGTTGATCCTGAGTCGCTTTACCGGCGCGGCCAGGGAACTGACCCAGGCCGTCCTGGTCAATCCCTATTCCACGGAGGAGTTCGCGGACAGCATCCAACTCGCGGCCCAGATGCCCAAGGAAGAGCGACAGAGCCGCATGGCCCAGATGCGGAACACCGTCAAGGCCAACAACGTCTACCGATGGGCCGGCTCGATCATCACGGAGTGGACGGCCCTCAGGAGGGACGCCCGGACCGTCCACATCTTGGAGGGCCACCCAGGTCCGCAGTCGAGACCGCAGACAGAGGCTGTCCGGAATGGCCAGTGAATATCGAGTGGACAACCCGACTCACCAGATGCCCCGCCTCAGCGGCGGGTGGATTCGGCTGGGCTTGATCCGCCTGCTGGGCCGGTTCGGCTTTCGCGAAGAGACCTTCGTGATCCTGACGGCCTGCGGGATCGGCCTGCTCACGGGCATTGGCTCCGTGGGGTTCACCAAGCTGATCGACTGTGCCCATGACCTGTGCTACGGCGAAGGGATGGTGGCCGGGATCTACCGGGGCCGCGCCCTGTTCCTCATCCTCCTGCCCGCTTGCGGGGCCCTCCTGGTGGGCCTCATCACCTTCTTCTTCGCCCGCGAGGCCAGGGGCCATGGCGTCCCGGAGGTCATGGACGCCATCGCCCGGCGAGATGGTGTGATCCGCCCGCGTGTGGCCGTGGCCAAGGCCATCTCGTCCGCCCTGACCATCGGATCGGGCGGCTCCGCCGGAACGGAGGGGCCCATCATCCAGATCGGCTCGGCCATCGGATCCGCGTCCGGCCAGTTCTTCCGCGTCCCCGGACACCACCTCCCGGTCCTGGTCGGCGCAGGGGCTGCGGCCGGCATCTCTGCGATCTTCCACGCCCCGATCGCAGGCGTCCTGTTCGCCCTGGAGGTCCTCCTCCGCGACGTCAGCTTCCGCACGTTCTCCCCGGTCCTCATCGCCTCCGTGCTCAGCTCCGTGGTCGTCAGCGCACTGCTCGGCTCCAATCAAGCCATCTTCCCCCTGCTCCATCCGGACACGGACTACTCCTTCCGCTGGATCGAGCTGGGCAATTACGCCATCCTGGGCCTGCTCTGCGCAGTGGCGGCCGTGGGCTTCATCCGGTTGCTCTACCGCACGGAGGACCTCTTCGACGGCCTCAGGGTCCACCCCGTCGCCAAGCCCGTGATCGGCGCGATAGGCCTGGGGCTCCTGGGTCTGGCCATCGCCGTGCTGCTCGGGGAAATCCAGGCCGGCCGAGCCCCCGCCATCTTCGGGAACGGCTATCCCCTGATCGGCCGCTGCATCGGCGCCTTGGCGCAGCAGGGGGTCGACCACCCCTTCCCGCTCATGGTCCCCATCCTCCTGTTCCTCGTGTTCGCCAAGGCCTTGGCCACGAGTCTGACCCTGGGCAGCGGCGGCTCCGGCGGGGTGTTCGCCCCCTCGCTCTTTCTGGGCGCGACCCTGGGA
>JAGOQT010000063.1 GCA_018007255.1 Phycisphaerae bacterium
GTCCGGCTGCTGCGTTCTCGGCCCCGTTTGTCCTCAGCGTACCGCAGCGGGTACGCCTCCGGGCAACCGGGACCTGCGGCCTTGCACCCGGCCAACATGCCGCGCTCAGAACAGTCTGTCACCCATGCGTCGGCCCTCCGGTCGGGCCAAGTCGAGTCCATAGCGTCCATTCTGCCTTGGCCGTCCGAAGCCTCGTGAGAAATGCGGGCTAGAGCGAGCGCTGTCTGCCCATCCAACCGACCAGGGCCGTGCCCAGACCCGCCAGCAGCAGCGCGCCGGGTACAGGGGCATGAGCCGGTGTGATCCGGACCGTCGCCTTCACGCATCCGGAGTTGTCGCCCGTGTAGGTATCCCAGTACAGCAGCCTGAGACTCCCGCCCTGGCCGACGACCTGATCGAAGGATGTGCCGACCTTGAAGTAGGCCCCGTCCTCGATCTGCCCGACCAACGTACCGTACAGGAAAGACGCGCCTCCATAGGAGTGGAGACCGTACCCGGTCAACCCGTCCGCATTGCCCTCGCGCCTGGCCGGGGTATCGCTGTCCCCTGCCCGCCACAGATCGGCCGGGTCTGCAGACAGGGTCAAACGCGATCCAGGACTGACGACCAGACCGGTGTCCAGGGGCGATTCCTTCACATGGTCCCTGGCCTGGATGTCAAACGTCCACGCTGCTGCGGCGACATGGCAGAGGGACAGGGCGAGGATGGCGGTGCCGATGCGCGAGGTCTTCATGTCCATACTCCTACGTTCATCCATGGGACTGCCCCGGTGAGTCCGTGACACCAGGGGCTTCGCTCTTTCAGGACTTTCCCTCAGAGGCTCCATGGCATGTTAGCGGACATTCTCCCCAGGTCAAGGGCCAAGTTCCGGAAATAGCAGCGTAGCCCTATCCCTTGTGCGGGCCGATGGGTGCACTATAATTGCACCTGACTCGAGGGGGCTGTCCTTGAGTCAAGGCCCTGAGTCCCAAACCCTGAAAGGGAGGTGCGGACACGATGAGGCAATGGACGTTGGCTGTGCTGGCGATCCTGGTCGTCCGGGCGTGGGGCTGCGGCCCTGCACAGGCCCAGGACCTGAGCGAGTTCGAGAAACGGATCACGGAGTTCACCCTGCCCAACGGGCTGCACTTCATTGTGCTCGAACGACACGAGGCCCCTGTGGCGGCGTTCCTGACACTGGCCAACGTGGGTTCCGTGGACGAGCAACGGGGCTTGACCGGGATGGCCCACGTGTTCGAGCACATGGCCTTCAAAGGCACGCAGACCATAGGGACCAAGGACTACGAGGCAGAGGCCAAGGCCCTGGCCAGGATCGACGAGGTCTTTGCGGCCATCAAGGCCGAACGCCTCAGACCCAGTCCGGACAAGGCCCGGTTGGAGCAGCTCCAGAGGGACTTCGTGAAGGCCCAGGAGGAGGCCCAGCAGTACCTCGTACACGACGAGTTCGAGGAGACCCTGCAGCGCGCGGGCGGAGAGGGCCTCAATGCAGGCACAGGCACGGACCGGACCATGTACTTCGTGAACCTGCCCGCCAACAAGATGGAGCTTTGGATGGCCCTGGAATCCGACCGCTACCTCCATCCGGTCCTGCGGGAGTTCTACAAGGAACGGGACGTGATCATGGAGGAGCGGCGTCTGGGCGTGGAGAGCGATCCCACGGGCAGGCTCCTGGAGGAGTTTCTGGCCGTTGCGTACAAGGCCCACCCGTACGGCACGGAGGTCATCGGCCACATGAGCGACCTGGAATCCATGAGCCGCTCGGACGCGGAGGCGTTCTTCAAGACCTACTACACCCCGGGAAACCTGACGATCGCGGTGGTCGGGGACGTGGATCCCAGGCAGGTCCAGGACATGGCGGCCCGCTACTTCGGGCGCATCCCGAGGGGGCCCAAGCCAGGTCCGGTCGTGACCCGGGAGCCTCCTCAACTGGGTGAGCGGCGGGTGTCCGTTGAGGACCAGGCGCAGCCGGTTGTCCTGATCGGTTTCCACAAGCCGGGCATCAACGACCCCAACAACGCGGTCTACGAGGCCATCACGGACATCATGGGTGCGGGCCGTACCTCCCGCATCTACGGGAGTCTGGTCAAGGAGAAGCGGATCGCCATGCAGGCCTCCGCGTTCCAGGGCCTGCCGGGCTCGAAGTATCCGGGCTTGTTCCTGTTCTACGCCTTCCCCTCCAAGGGACACACCCATACCGAATGCGAGCAGGCCCTCATGGCCGAGGTTGAACGTCTCAAGACCGAGCCGGTCACGGCCGAGGAGCTGAAGAAGGCCAAGACGCGGGCGCGGGCCGGTCTGATCCGCCAGCTCGGCTCCAACATGGGCCTGGCCCAGCAGCTGACGTACTACCAGGTCCTCACAGGAGACTGGCGGAACCTGTTCCGCCAGTTGGACCGCATCGACAAGGTCACCGCGGAGGACATCCTCCGTGTGGCCAGGCAGACCTTCACCACCAGGAACCGGACCGTAGGTGTGATCGCCGCCGGCGAGACCCCTGCGCCCCAGGGATAGGAGCCCCATATGACCCTTGCCAAGACGCCTGGGCGGAACGCCCGGATCGGAATCGCCCTCCTGATGACCGGGGTCTGGCTGGCCGGCTGTCAGCCATTCCAGGCCGGGTCGTACAAGGACCTGCGCTATCCCGGCCTCAGGGACATCCAGATGCCCCGGGTGGAGCAGGTCACCCTCGCGAATGGGATGAAGCTCTTCCTGGTTGAGGACCACGAACTGCCTCTGATCTCCTTATCGGCCATCGTCGGCACGGGATCGATCTACGAGCCCGCGGACAAGGCCGGTCTGGCGGACATCACGGGTGAGGTCATGCGGACCGGAGGCACGACCTCCAAGACCGGGGACCAGATCGACACCCTGCTGGAGCAGATCGCAGCCTCTGTCGAGACCGGGATCGGGCTGACCTCCGGCAGCGCGGGGGCGTCGTCCCTCAAGGAGGACTTCGATACGGCCCTGGCCGTATTGGCCGACGTCCTCATGCACCCGGCGTTCAGGCAGGACAAGATCGACCTGGCCAAGATGCAGCATCGCAGCGCGATCTCCAGGCGGAATGACGATCCCGGCGAGATCGCATCGAGAGAGTATGAGAAGCTCATCTATGGTCCGGGGAGCGTCTATGCCGCCCAGACCGAGTATGCCACAATCAGCCGCATCACGCGGGACGACCTGGTGGCCTTCCACAAGCGGTTCTACGGCCCCAACAACACGCGGATGGCCGTGTCGGGCGACTTCACGACAAAGGACATGATAGCCCGGATCGAGAAGGCCTTCGAGGGCTGGGACAAGGTTGAGCCCAATCTCACGGGCTCGCCCGCAGTGGACTACACCTATCCCTCCACGGTGAACCTCGTCAAGAAGGACGACATCAACCAGTCCAACATCTGCCTGGGCCACATCGGCGGGAGGATGGACGACCCCGATTACTTCGCCCTGACCGTGATGAACCGGGTGTTGGGGGGTGGGTTCACCAGCCGCATGTTCCGGAACATCCGATCCCGGGAGGGTCTGGCCTACTCGGTCTTCGGCCGCTACTCGGCCGCGTACGACCACCCCGGTGTGTTCTCCGTGGGCTGCCAGACCCAGTCGGGCAAGACCGTGCACGCGATCCGGGCCATGCAGCGGGAGGTCCAGAGGATCACCGAGGCGGAGGTTACGGAGGAGGAGCTGGCCGTGGCCAAGGAGAGCTTCCTGAACTCGTTTGTGTTCAACTTCACGTCGAAGGACAGCATCGTCCGGCGTCTGATGACCTACGACTACTACGGTTACCCCGCGGACTTCCTGCAGAAGACCAAGGAGAGTGTCGAGAGGGTCACCCAGGCCGACGTGCTGAGGGTGGCCAGGAAGCACCTTCGGCCGGGCGCAATCCAGGTCCTGGTAGTCGGACGGGATCAGGACTTCGACGAACCCCTCTCGGTACTGGGCCAGGTCAGGGAGATCGATGTCACCATCCCCCCTCCCCCTGCACCAGACGCACCATAGCAGGCCGTACGGTTGGGCAGCAGGACATCCGCGCGGGCCCCGGGCTGCCGTCACACACGGACTCATTATGCGGATGGGACCTCGCCACAGCAGACCACGGACCCCCGGACACAAACGGAACACGCTGATCCCCGTTTGGGGGGGCGAAGCGGATAAGAAAAAGAAAACCCCTGCGGAGGGAGAGGGAGAGGAAAGCGAGAGAACGCAGGGGTTTTGCTGACTCAATTGTAACTTTCTTCTTATGTGTTTATACCATGCCTTGCCAGAGATGGCACTATAGGTTTTCCCTGGAATTCACAAAGTCAAAACCTCGCGACCGCACCCTGCCCACACACCCGACACGACCGCTGGGATGCCCGGTCTAGCCTGACTTCGATCGCGCAGGACAGCCCAGGAAGCGGCAACGACCGATTCGGCGCAGGGCCTACACATCCTCCTTGGCCCTCGGATCCCCGGACTCGGTCGTGGCCTGTCTTCGCGTGGTCAGGTCGTAGAGGATCGGCATCACGATCAAGGTCAGCACGCCTGAGATCAGGATCCCGCCGACCGAGGCGATGCCCACACCGGTCCGGATCTCCGCCCCGATCCCCCGGCTCCAGGCCAGGGGGAGCATGCCCAGGACCGCGGCGAGGGTAATCATCGCCACAGGCCGGAATTGCTCGCAGGAGGCCGTGATCATGGCCTTGTGGCGCGGGATGCCCTGGCGGACATGGACATTGAACTGGTCCATGATCAGGATGGCGTTGTTCACTACGATCCCGATCATCATCACCATGCCCATCAGGACGAACAGCCCCAGGCTCTCGCCGGTCAGGGCCAAGGCCCACATCACGCCGATCAGGCCCAGGGGGACCGTGACCAGGATCAGCCACGGCTGCTTGAACGACTCGAGTATGGCCGCCAGGCTCAGGATCACCAGGATCAGGGCGATGACCCCCGCCTCGCCGAAGGCGGTCACCGCCTCGGCCATCCTCTCGTACATGCCGAAGAACTCATAGTCATAGTCTGAAGGGAACTGCCCTTCGGAGTCGATCTGCCTGGTGATCCGATCCACGGCAGTCCCCATGGGCAGGTCCGGGGCCAGGTTGGCGAAGACCTTGGTCACGCGGCGTTTGTCCTGGCGGGCGATCTGGATGGGTGCCACCCGCTGCTCGACCTCGGCGAGATTGGACAGGAGGACGGGCCGGCCCGGGGCCCCCGGAAACAGGAACTGCCCGACCTGATCCCGGCCCTGTTGGTCTTCCAGCTCCACAACGATGTCGTAGTTTCGGTCCCCCCGTTTGAAGGTGCCGGCCTGGATGCCCTCCAGGTTGGCACGCAGGGTCATGCCCAGACCCACTGCCGACACGTCCAGGTCCGCCAGGACGGCCCGGTTGGGCACCACGGCCAGCTCGGGCTTGCCCTCCCGGACCGTGGTGTCGGTGTCCTCGATCCCTTGGAGCCGGCCGATCCGGGCCTGCGTCTGGATCGCCAGGCGGTCGAGGGTGGCCAGGTCCTCGCCGGCAATCTGCAGCTCGATGTCCTGGGCCTGTCCGCCCACTACGGCCGGTTGGGTGATGGTCACGATACACTCCGGGACGCCCGCGAGCCGCCGCCTGATCTCGGTCTGGATCTCTTCGATGGTGATCCGCCTCTGGTCGCGCTCGGAGAAGGTCAGGAGCAGTTGTGCCAGGTAGGCACCCCGTGTGGCCTGGCCGATCATGCCCTCGACTTTCCCTACAGAGGTGAGCACGTGCCGGATCTCGGGCACATCCTTGAGCCTCTCTTCAACCAGGCGGACCCGCTGCACCGTCCGATCCAGGTCATACGAGGTCGGGTACTCCAGCTTGACGAAGACCTGGGCCTGGTCCGGATTCTGAATGAAGCCGAATCCGACCCTGCCGGACAGGGAGAGGGCATGGAGGAACAACAGGATCGTCCCGACCAGGATGGCCAGGCCCACTGTGCGGTGTCTCTCGTTGAAGGAGAGGACGCGGCGATACCCGCCGATCACGCGATCCAGGAACCGGTTGAATCCCGCCTCCATCCGCTCCAGGAGGCCCTTGCGCGCGGCCCGGGCGGGTCTGAGCAGGACCGAGCACAGGATCGGCGTCAGGGTGAAGGAGATGAACAGGGACACGGCCGTCATGATGAGCATGGTCCAGGCCAGGGGCTTCATGAACTGGCCGATCAGGCTGCCCATCATGCCGATCGGGAAGAGCACGACGATGTTGGTCCCCGCGCTGGCCAGCACGGCCACCGTGACCTCCTTGGCCCCAAGGCGTGAGGCCTCCTTGGGGTCGCCCGTGTCCGCAAGCCGGGAGACGATGGACTCCAGGACCACGATGGAGTTGGTGACCAGGATGCCCACGGACAGGCCGATCGAGATCAGGGTGGAGGTGTTCAGGCTGTACCCGGCCAGTTGCATGAAGAACAGGCCGATCACGATGGTCAGCGGCATGGTGATCGCCACCACCAGGGTGGCCCTGAGGTTGTACAGAAAGAGGAACAGGATGGCCGCCGTCAGCAGGATGCCCTGTCCCACGTTGCTCCAGGCGGACTCCACGGTGGCCTCGATGAACCGTCCGTCGTCGCTGATCCAGACCAGCTCCATGCCCCCGGGCAGGCGCTCGTTGAGGCGGGCCATGGCCGCCTTGACCCGGTTGACCACCTCCACCGCGTTGGCCTCGGCCTTCTTGACGACCTGGATCGACACGCAGGGCCTGCCGTCCACCGTGGCCTTCTGGCGGAGTTCCTCCGTGGTCATGACCACGCGGCCGATGTCCCGGACAAAGCACCGCTGCCCCCCGTCGCCGGCCACCTCGAGCGAGCCGATGTCCGAGACCTCCTTGTACTCGGCATCGAACTTCACGGAGTACTCCCTGCCGCTGTCCGTCACCCGGCCGCTGGGGATGGTCCGCACGGCCTGTTGAATCGCCTCCACCACGTTCATGCTCGACAGGCCCTTGGAGGCCAGGGCCTGGCGGTCCAACAGGACGTGCACCTCCCGCTTGGCCCCGCCGACCAGCTCGACGTTGGCCACGCCCGAGAGGACCGTGAGCCGGTCTCTCAGCGTGTTGTCCGCGTAGTCGTACAGGGCGTCGAGGGGGACGTCTCCGGTCAGGGCCATGTTGATGATCGGCTGGGCGTTGATGTCGAACTTCAGGATCTGGGGGTCCTCCACCTCCAGGGGGAAGTCCGCCCGGATCAGGTCGATCCTCTCGCGGACGTCGGTGGCGGCGACGTCCACGTTCGCGCCCAGTTGGAACTCCAGCAGCGTCTGGCACACGTTCTCCATGCAGGCGGAGCTGACGTGCTTGAGGCCGTCGATCGTGACGACCTGATCCTCGATCCGCTTGGCCACGTCCGTCTCGATCTGCTCGGGGCTCGCCCCCGGATAGATCGTGGTGACCGTGATGTAGGGCACGTCCATCTTGGGCATCAGTTCCAGGCCCAATTTTCGGTAGGCGTTCAATCCGAGCAGGGTCAGGCCGATGATCAGGCAGCTCATGGCGATCGGTCTGCGGATGGAGGCATCGGACAGGAACATTACCTTGCCTCCTGCTGAACCTGGACCGCCGCGCCCTGCCTGAGCCCGTCCTGGCCCAGGGTCACCACAGCATCCCCTTCCTGCACCTCGCCCTGGCGGATCTCGATCCAGCCTCCGCTCTCGATCCCGGTCGTGACGACAACCTGCCGGGCGGTCCCTTCCCGCACGACAAACACGACGGACCCATCGACCCGCTCCTGGACAGCCGCAACCGGAACGCCCAGCCCCTCGCGACTGGCCACAAGGACCTCCACGTGGGCCATGGCCCCAGGCACGACTGCACTCGGCGGGTCCTTGAGCAGGCCCTTGACCTCGAAGGTCCGCAGCTTGGGGTGGATGGTCGGGGCCTTGTACCGGATCGGGATCTCCCCGACCCGCGACCCGTCCACATCGACGCGGGCCAGGGTCTGGTCCACGGTGACCTGGCCGTACGCGGCTGCAGGCAGGAAGGCCGAGACCTCCAGCTCGTTGGGGTCCACGATCCGGACAACGGGGACCCCGGGGCCGGCCGTCTCACCCGGTTCGCGGAGCCGCTCGCTCACGACCCCATCCATGGGCGAGGCCACCTGGGCGTCGGCCAGGTCCTTCTCGGCGATCTCCACCGCGGCCTCGGCCTGATGCAACTGCTCCTGGCCCAGTTCCACGAGGACGTGCGCGTGCTTGAGCGATGCGGTCGCCTGCTTGTACCGCGACTCCTGGGCCTCGAACACATCGGCTGTGACGGCCTTCTTCTCAAAGAGCCGGCCATACCGCTTGTAGTCGAGCTCGGCCTTGTCGAAGTCCGCCTGGACCCGGTCCAGGTTGGCCTGCTTCTCCCGCAGGCCGCACGCAGCCACGGCCAGGTCCCTGCGGCTGATCTCCAGGGCCTTCTCCAGCTTGAGCCGGTCCACGCCAAACAGGGCCTGGCCCGTCCTGACCCGATCGCCCTCGTCCACGAGCACGGCGTCGAGCGTGCCCGGCACACGGGCCGACACCAGGGCGAACCGCTTGGCCTCGACCATGCCCTGTGTGCGGAGGGTCTGCTCGAAGGTCCTCTGCTGGACCACACTGGTCACCACGGGAACCGCTGTCTTCTGTGGCGACACAGGGGTCACGGACTGAGCGGTCTGCGCAGCCGGGGTCAACCGGAGCACAGCGACCGCCGCGACCGCGATCGCAGCCACTCCGGCGAAGACCAGGTAGGGTCGCTTGGACCGGTTCGAGGCACCGGACTGAGGATTAGGGTTCTGGGTTTTCATGCGAGGACTCCTTGGGTTCCACAGGGGTGATTCCCACGGCATTGAGCAAGGTGGCGATGCTGATCTGGTGCTGGAACCGGGCGTTCAGGGCCTTCATCTGGGCCTTGTCGAGGTCCGCTTGGCTGGACAGGAGGTCCGAGGTGTCGACCAGGCCCTCCTGCCACTTGGGTCGAACCTCGGCCAGACGCCCGGCTGCCACGTCCAGGGCCCTTGCGGTCAGCTCTGCCCGGTCCGCTGCGGTCTGGAGATCCCAGTAGGCCTGGATCACCTCCACCATGACCGCCAGGGTCTGCTGCTCCCTCTGGATGAAGGCCTCCTTGCTCTTCTCCTTGGCGGCCTTGTAGGTCTCGATGTTCGCAAGGCCGTCGAAGACATTCAGGACCCCGGCCAGGCCGAATTGCCAGTAGTCTGAGTAGACCAGGAAGGAATCGGAGGAATCGATCCGATTGGCGAACCCCATCACGTTCGGGAGGAAGTTGGCGACCGCCAGCCTGACCTTCTCCCTCTCTATGGCAATCTGGCGGTCTGCGATCTGGAGCCTGGGCTGGCGGAGCAGGGCCTCGGTCACCAGGTCCTCCAGCGGCCGGTCGATCGGCCCGAACGGCAGGTCCTGCTTGAGCGACAGGTCCGCCATCGGCGTCAGGCCCAGGAAGGCCGCAAACCGGGCCTTGGCCTCGGCCTGGACCCGCTGCAGGGCCGTGCGCTCGGTCCTCTTGGACAGGACCTGGAGGGAGGCCTCGGCCGCCTGGGACTCGGTGGCCACCCCCTCGACCTGCAGGGCCGCGACCTGCTGCTCCAGGGCCTCCGCTGCGGCCAACTGGCCCTGCAGGGCCTTCTCGGTCTGCTCCAGGGACAGGCACTGGAAGTACAGGACGGTCGTCTGCAGCACGATGCCCTGGCGTGTGTACAGCGCAACCAGGTCCGCGATCTCCTGGCCCCGGCTGTGCAGCCCGTACAGGAACCAGGTGCTGGGGTTGAAGATCGAGAGCCTGAACTGCCAGGAGATCTCTGAGACCACCTTGTCGCTCATGGCCACCTCCATGTCCATGATCTGGCGCAGGATCTGCGGGTCCGACTCGGCGTACTGGGCGTTGAGGCTCAAGGCAGGCAGGAAGCGGGAGAAGGCCACGCCCTTTTGGAGCTTGGCGATCCGCTGCTCGATCGTCGCCCGCCGGAGGTCCAGATTGCGATCCAGGGCCAGGCGCACGCAGTCCTCGTAGCCCAGGGGCGTTTGCCCCTGCAACACGGACGAGGTCTGCTCCTGGAGGGCCTGTGCATACCGGGTCGCATGCTCCTTGCGGGCCTTGTCCCCGTCATAGGCGCTGCACCCGGCCAGGCCGGTCACGACCAGACTCCAGACGATCACGCTGCGCATCGCACAGATCCTCCACCTGTCTTGAACCTATGCGGACACCTCGTCACAGGCCGTTCCAGCCGTCCCGTCAGCGGCCCGTCTTGTGAGCGAGCCGGGTATCCGTGTCCTCCAGGTCCCCCCCGCCGCCCAACGCGGCGTAGAGCCTCACCTCGCTGGCGAGCCTCGCCAGATGGAGGTAGACCATCCCCTGCTGGGCCACGTACAACGACCGCTGTGCATCCAGGACGCCCAGGTAGTCGTCCAGGTCCCGGTCGTAACGGACCTTGGACAGGCGGTAGGTCTGTGCCACGGCCTCCACAAGGGCCTGCTGCGCAGAGATCTGCTGGTCCACCGTGCCTTGCACGGCCAGGGCGTCTGCCACCTCATGGAAGGCGGTCTGGATCGTCCGCTCGTACCGGGCCAGGGCGACCTCCCTCTCCACCTGGGTGACCTTGAGCGCGAACCACGTGCGGGCATCGAAGATGGGCATCCCAATCTGCGGCACGAAGCTCCACGCCCCGGAGCCGTCTTCGAAGAGTCCGGACAGCTCGCTGCTGGCCGTCCCCGCAGTGGCCGTCAGGGAGACCCGCGGGAAGAAGGCCGCGCGGGCCGCCCCGATGTCGGCGTGGGCCGCCCTGAGCATGGCCTCGGCGCCCAGGACGTCGGGCCTGCTGAGGAGGACCTCCGAGGGCAGGCCCGAAGAGATGTCCTTCGGGGGCACGACGTCTGCCCACCGGGCGGGCAGGAGTTCGGCCTGTGCAGGGGCGCCCAGCAAAAGAGTCAGGGCATTCTCGCCCTGCGCAACCACCTTCCTGTACCGTGCGATCTCCCCACGGGCCGACTCGACCTGCGTCTGCGCACGGTAGAGATCGAGCTCGGAGGCCAGTTGAAGCTCGTGGCTCCGCTGAACCAGATGGTAGGCCTCCTGCCGGGTCGCCAGGGTGGTTTCTGCCAGGGCCAGGTTCTCCCGATCCGCAGCCAGGCCCAGATAGGCCTCGGCCACCCCGTTCACGCAGACCTCCATCAACGCGATGTACAGGTCCTCCTTGCTGTGGAAGAAGTTGTACAGGGTCCCGACTGCGACACCGGCCTTGCCGGCGATCTCGTGCATGGACACGCCGTGGAAGCCCTTCTCCCCAAACAGGACCATGGCCGCCTCCAGGATCTCCTGGCGACCTTGCTCCTTGAGTCGTTCCTTTCGAGTCAGCCCCGCCATGTGTCAAGCCATGAACCTTGGTTACATAAAACGAACAATGGATCACAATATGAACCAATATTCATCAGATGTCAACAGTAACACATGCAGGGGTTTTCCTCGGTTAGGGCAGTCTCGCTCAAGCACTTATGAATCAAAGGCTTGCGTTCATGGTCTCGCGTCCTGGCATGCGATGTCCAGGGGCAGGACCAGGTCGCATGCAGGTCCGGTCAGGACCGTGGACTCGACGGGGGTCTGCTGATCCATCAGGAGGCTGGCCACGCGTGCGGAGTAGAACGGAGGACGATTCAGGATCTCCAGCATCGTAGTTCCGTCAAACACAGGCGGGACGTCCTGCAGGCCGATGCCGCTGACCCAGATCGAACCCGTGCCCGCATCCTCCGCCAGGCCAGTCACCTGGTCCATGCCGAGGACCTCGACCAGGCGACCGTGCGGGGCAGCCTGCCCCAGGTCCGCCAGAGGCACGGCCACCACACAGGCACAGGCCTGTCCTGACCTCGCACCGCCCAGGACCAAAACCCCCCCGTCCGCCACCACACGCATGGCGGCCGGAGACTCCATGCCCAGGGCGGCCACATCCTGGCGGGCCGTCTCCTGGCCCGTGGACCTGTCAAAGACCAAGACCGCATCGCTCCGGTTCTGCCTGGCCACGTTCAAGACAAGGACCCGGCCCAGACCGTCTGTCTCGATCTCTCGCAGGCCCCCCAGAAGGATATTGTCCTCGGCCTGCGTCTGCGGGGCATACACCTGGGACACGGCCCAGCCCCCTGGGCCTGGAGACAGTCGAGCAGCAGCCACATACGGGTCCGTCCCCTCCGGGCTGACCACCACAGGAACCACGTAGATGTCCCCTGCCTGGTCAAATGCAGCATCCAGGATCGGCAGGCCTGCAACCGTACCCTCCCGGCCCTGCATCCCCACATGGACCGTTGCGGGCCTGTGGGTCCTCGGCTCGAAGTCCACCGAGCAGGTCCTTGTGCAGATCAAGGGCTGGGTGCTGCCCAGCCTGACCAGTCCCCGATCCAGGTTGACCGCATAGAGCTCCCCCTGCGGACCTGTGACCAGCCTGATGTTCAACTGGGCCATGCCGGATGTGCCCGAACAAGGCGTCGCGGTGCCGGCTGCATCCAGGCCGTACAGGGACTCCTGCAGGAAGTCATCCGAGCCCTGCGCGTCCACCGAGTAGGTCTTGCCCACAGCCACCAGAGACCGGCCTGGGCAGGTCGGTTCATCGCCAGTCGCTTCCTGCACTGACTGCACGCCATCCTGGACGAACCCCACGTGTGTGAGGGCCCCGATCGGGTCGTTTGCAGGGCAACCCAGACCGCACATGTGCCAGTTGGCGGCCATGGCGTCCAGGACCGTCACGTACCCGTCCCTGCAGAAGAACCCCTCCAGATAGTGCCCCATCGGTACGCCCGATACGCTCAGGACCTCCTCGGACCGCCTGCCCGATTCGCTCATCACGGCCAGGAAGTCAAAGGCGTCCACTGTGTCGTTCGGCTGGACCAGGTCCCAGCAGTAGTGCGGATTGGGCTGGGCCAGCGGGTCCCAGTTGTCGATCAGCACCGACGTCCCTGCAGGACCAACCAACTCCAACTCAATCCGAACTCCACGGCCAAAGTCCAGACCGCCCCTGCCGACCTCCTGCTCAAACACACCGAACTGGCCGCTGCCCATGGCCCCTGGCCTGCCCTGCGGGGGCTGTGGAACCCTGCCGGCCAGCACGTAGTGCAGGTCCCGGTCCGGGTGGTCCGGGCCCAGGAACTCCGGGGCATCCGTCAGATAGGCCACCACCTCTCCCGACGCAGACTCAAACAGGTACTCGAACCGGACCAGGATCGTGTCCTCACCGGCCTTGGCAAAGAGGCCCTGGGCACGGGCCTGGAAGACCTGGTCAGGGTGCATGCCCAGGAGGTTCCTCATCTCCATCACACCACTGGCCGGGCCGTCCTGGACCAGGCCAGCCACCGCCTCGGCCGGGAGCCGCCGCACGTGCTCCAGCGTGCCCGTAGTCGACACCCTGGCGTCAAACTCATCCTGGTCCTCGAACCGGATCTCGTTGAGCGAGAACCCCAGGATCGGGATGCTGATCACGCCATGCGGATCCCCCACCAACCGCTCATAGTACAGGCGGTTGTACCCCAGGTTCAGGATCGAACCGGACCCCAGGACCAGGTCGCGGACGTACAGGACCTCCGACGGGCCTCCGTTGCCGAAATCAAACCGGTTGGTCAGGTTCAGCTTGGTGCCATCGAGCAACTCCAGACGCTCCAGGGTCCAACCGGTGGTGTCAAACGCCGGTAGGCTCGAGACCTGGCAGAACAGACCCTCCACACCGCAGGGCCCGCCGGGCTGCGCCATACCGTCTCGCCCCCGGAGCTCGAACAGGCCCCCGCGATCCTGACCCACCCCCTCCGTGATCGTGACGTACACACGGTCGTCCTGGATCACCGCCCCTGCGTCCAGATCCGCAGGGTCCAGGTCCATGTACCGGTCCCCATCGGCCGCGATCACGTTGCCCAGGATGCGGACCCCGTCCTCCACGAAGAACTGGCCAAAGGGCTCTCCGGCCTGGGCCTTGATCACGTTGTTGGACAGGATGGCCCGATTCTCAAGGCTCGCCCTGGCAACATGGATATCCGCGTTGGTGATGGTCGCCTCGTCCCGGGCGTGGAGCAGGCCATCGCACTGGATCCGGCCGCCCTGGCCCGCAGGGCCCAGGTCGATGACCGCCCGGCCCTCTGCCGTCAGGCTCGCACCCAGGCCCACCTCGATCCGGCCCTGGCCCCGGATATCACAACGTACTATGCTGTCGTCCATCGCCAGGACCGTGCCTGGGGCAAGCCGAAGGGCGCCGTCGCCGCTGAGCAAGAGGCTGTCTCCGAGCCAATCATTGCCCGAGACCTCCACCTGACCCAGGATCCTCACGCTGCCCTGCTGTGTAAACAGCCCATAGGGACCGTTGTCCGCGATCCGGCAGTCCGCCAGGGTCAGAAGCGAGCCGCGGGCCCCTATGGCCCCGCCGAGGTAGCCTGAGGGCCACTGTGCCTGGTCCTCGATGATGACCCAGTGGAAGGTGACCTGCGAGGCCTCGGCGGCTGTAACCTCCAAGAGGACCACGCCAGCCGGCACCTTGGAGGGCAGGAGTGCGTAGGTATGCCCGACCCTCGCGACGGCCACGCTGAGGTATCGGGGCCCGTCGATCGCCCGGAGCTTGACCATGGGTACCGAGCCCAGGTCCATGATCGACCCCTGGCCCGGGCGATCCAGCCGCAACTCGCCTGCGGCCAGATACAGGT